>JBGSJT010000538.1:0-41127 GCA_041741715.1 Pirellulaceae bacterium
GCTTATTCAGCCAAGTTCAATACGAAGGGCAATCCGAATCTGGACCTGCTCCACCAACTTCACGAGCAAGGCGTCGAACTATTCGTCTGCGGTCAGACGTTGATCAGCAAAGATGCAAAACCAGAAGAAGTGGCGATGTTCACGCCAGGTGCTTGGGGACGTTCGCTACGTAGCACTTCCAACTCCGTTTTCGTGAGACTCCAACCTTGCTCGATCGACTTGGCTTCCAGCTCGTCGTGGCGACCAGCACATAGCTTTCGAATCCCTGCGATGCGACGCGATTCGGAAGCGAGTTCGGACCGAAGCTGGGCTACGGGAGATTGGACGTTTGCTTTGTTCATATTCAAGCTCGCATTGACTGGTTCGAGTTGTTCGGTTTCTTCCAGAGTGTCATCGCCTGGTGTTTCGTCTTCCACTCGGTTGGCGACCACTTGGGCTTCGGTGTCAACATCGAGATAACTTCTAAAGCCCATGCCGAGCATGTTCGGTGGCATCTCGACTCGTTCGATCACCGGAGTGCGACGACCGTTGAGGAACACGATCTCGAATGCTGGGAGAACGTTCGGATTGTCTTGGCCTTGGTCAAGCTGTTGGCACTGAACGCTGTATCGACACCACTCAACAAATTGCTGTTGGTGGCACTGAAAAACGCATTCAAGTTGCCGAGCAGCAAGGTGAAGAACAGATCGTCGATCGATTCGGCACCGCTTCGACCCATTTGACGTGGAATATCCATGAAGGCCGACAGGTCATCATTGATGATGTCTTGCCGAGTCAGCATAAGAATCTGGCCGTAGGTATCGGCCTTGTTGGAATACTTCTGCTCGGAGAGCTTACCGTGCTTCAGTTCCCCGTGCTGCCGCAATTTTGTCGCGGGTCCGCTCCGAAATGATCTCTCGTTCAAACTGGGCGAACGACAGCAGAACATTTAGCATCAATCGCCCCATCGAGTTAGTCGTATTGAACTGCTGGGTGACGCTCACAAACGCGACGTCTTTGCGTTCGAACACTTCAAGCATCCTTGCAAAGTCCACCAAAGAACGACTCAGGCGGTCAACCTTGTAGACGACCACACAGTCCACCTTGCCGGATTCGATGTCGGCAATCAGCCTTCGTAGAGCTGGCCGCTCCATGTTTCCGCCTGTGAAGCCACCGTCGTCGTACATATCAGGAAGACAATGCCAACCTTCGTGGGATTGGCTCTTGATGTAGGCTTCGCCAGATTCACGCTGTGCATCAAGTGAGTTGAATTCCTTCTCCAGTCCGTCTTCCGTGGACTTCCGAGTGTAGATCGCGCAATTCAATTGCTTGTTCATGGATGGGCGAATCATTTGTCACCTTATGCCTTATTGAGTTTGAAGAACTGGAATCCGTTGCAGTGCTGACCTGTCGCCTTCTTGGCGACGGCGCTGAGCGACTTGTAGATCTGGCCCTCGAACTCGAATCCGTTGGACAAGACACGGACTTGAATCGATTGCCCTTTGTATGGCCTGACCAGCGTGGTCCCGGAGGGTGGCAAGCGTTCGTCGGGGTCCATTTGGAGCGTTGCCGTTGCCGTCTCGTTTGAAGGAGCCGCCACCGCGACGCGTTGTTTTGGAGCCGAAGTTCGCATATCGACGTCCTTGGACAGCTCCGCTGCTCGACGCCGAGCCCGCTCGGAAATATCGCCTTCGATGTTGGCTTGCATCTTCCACGCGATTCGTTTGATCAGCCATTGCTTGTGGCGAGCGTTTGTTTGCTCACCAAAGACCTCTCCGAATCTCTCTCGCAACTGCCCGACGGTCATCCGTTCGAGCGCCGCGACCTCTCTCTCTACATCCAATTGCATTGTGTTCTCCCTTTTTGAAACGTCTCAGAAACCGTTAACCACGTTGGGTCACAGAGAGCACGCTTTCCGGAGAAACCTCAAGGCAACCTGTTTCTGATTCTGGAGAGATTTCCACAGACTCGACTTCGCCGTGGATTGCGGAACGAGAATGAAGCCGGAGGATGCCGGCAGCGAAGATGGCCGCGATTTCTTGTCGACGGGCCTCGGGCGAAATCGGATTTTGGTCATCAGCTAGTCGCAATTGTCACCTCCTTGGAGAATTGCCAGGACATCCATCGTCACACGATCTTGGGCGTCGACTGGTAGGGGCGGGGGAAGCGATTACAGACGACGTTCCCCTCTATTTGTAGGAATACCCCATGCGAGTTGCAGATGACGGAACTACCCCTCGAAGGAAACCTCTGCGTTAACTTTTGCGGGTCGGCAGGGCAGAGAGTCAGAGAGTTCGTAGACGAATTTTTAGGGTGCGACGGAAACCAAGCGGGTTCCGTTCGTTAGCTATTTGCAAAACCTCGAAACAGAGAGGTCGGAGAAACGCGAGTTTGAACGCGAGAACCAAGCAAATCCTGGGGATAAACGAAAAACGCCCAGCGTCCGATCTCTCGGGCCTGGGCGTTAACTGGTTTGGTCGCTCTCTCCGTAGAAAAAGCGAAAGCTCCCCGAAACGAACTCGAAACTGCGACTCAGCGGTTAACAATAGTCGGCTGAATTCACGCTCGTAAGTAGTTGGTTGATGTGGACCACCATAGATTGATTCTTCCGTTTGACTACTCGGTAGCCAAGGCAGTCCCAGTCAGGTCGCCCGTCGGAATCTTCACTTTATTCCAATTCCCAGCCAACGGCGAAGGTCACCTGAGGACTCGCTTGTTTGATTGTCCCAGAGTAAACTCGCAGCTATGTTGGCAGGGTCTATCAAGCCGCCCATCGACGTTCTAAGGAGCAAACTATGACCGAGCCCGATTCCACTGCTGTGCCTGAACCACCCTCGAAGGAGGAACTGCGATTGGCGATGAAAGCCTTCCGCAAGCGCCTCAGGCTAACTCGTTTGGACGACGAATCGGGGTTGGGCTATGGACCCATGTCCTCTGGCCAGCAATCGAATATTGTCGCCATTACACCTCCCAACCAGTTTTCCAAGGCCGTCTGGCAGGAACTAGCCAAACAGGGAAAACTCAAACAAGAGCGTGGCGGTTTTTTTTCGCTCGTCGAACCGTAGCTGACCTTCGCAATGAGATGAATGTGGCGCACCGGTTAGCAAGTCAGCGGATCGTTGCCGAATCTGTCAATGGCGGTTAGCCGGCATGGATCGCGCCGTGCGTTAACACGCTTAGCCCGCAGGCGTTCCGCAGTAGCCTTGGGACGTTGAACAAAGCCTCTGCATTTTGCGGAGGATTTTTTTGTTGGGTAGCTACCGACAAATACCAAAATACTGCGATTCAATGCCATATATTGCAACTGTCGTTGCACTCTGCTAGTATGAAAAACACTTGATTAACGGGGTTTTTTCAGCAATGAAGCCTTATCAAAATCTGCACTCCGAAGCCGAAGGTTGTGGGTTAGCCCCCCGCCCCAGATACTCGCGACGCTTCAGTTCCGCATCTCGTGGAAATCAACCAGAGGCGGCGTGTTGCCATGTTTCGCCACGCGTTGATGGTGGCCCCCCGCGACCTTGCATCGCAGGTAAAACAGTTCGTCGGGGTTAGTCGACTCGCGTTTTTGACCGACGCTTTTTGGAAAACCGTACGATGAATCCAGCGTTCACGACTCGCCAATCGGATGCATGGAGTATCGCCAGGCGCTGGTTTGAGTATGAAGGGGAGATACGCGTCGCGGTCATGCGTGTGATTCTAGTTGCGGGGCTCTATGGTCTGCAACTGCTACACCACTATGTCTTCTCGGAGCGCACGGTTGAAGATTTGTGGTTTCATCGCCACGCAAGCCTATTGGCAGCGGTGTGGTTGTGCTTATCACTAATCGTTTTGTTAGCGTTGATGAGACGCTATTTTCCAGTGCAGCTCAAGTTCGCCACGTGCGTGACCGACGTTGCGCTACTCACGCTAGCTGCCAGCTTGGGAAGCGGACCGGCAAGCCCACTGGTTGGGGTCTACTTTTTGTTGATTGCCACTGCCGCCCTGCGTTGTTCGGCGGCTTTGATTTGGGTCGCCACCGTCGCTTCACTCTTTGGCTACATGGTCTTGGTGGGTGGCGCCGATGGGAAGTGGTTCGATGCCGAGCACACCACGCCCCCCATTACCCAGCTCGTCATGTTGGCAACCTTGATCGCTACTGGCTGGATGTCGGTACAGCTTGTCAGGATGATTGGTCAGGCGGCGCGAACTTTCTCTAGTCGCCAACAGTTGCTTGCCGAGCAAGGAGTCGAACATGGTTGAGCCCAACAGCCCAGAGGCGGCAGCGACCGAGCCTCCATTGGTCCACGCGATTATCTGCCCTCACTGCGGTGCTCCAGGGGATGCGGACCTGGCTGCATGTTGGCTCTGTCGAAAGCCACGCAGTTCCAATCCCTATGCGGCCATCCATACGACCGTTGCTGAGGGAGCAGCGCGGGGTGAAACTCTCCTCACGCTGTTGATCGTTGGGAGCTTCTTCTTGGCGTTTTTGGTCGTGTTGGGATTGATGAGCGGCTCACCAGGGGCGCTCATCCTAGTGGCCATCGTCGCCGTTCCTGCCTTTGCTGTCGCCCTTCCACGCGTTCGCGGACAGTCCGCTGCCTCGGTGGCCAGTACCGACAGGATCGTAAGGCAAGTGGTCATTTCACTCGCAATCGCTGGGGGTGCAGCTATGCTACTGCTGGTGGGGGCGGGAATATTGTTGTTCTTATTCTGCTTGGGCATCTCTCCCAACTTTGGGCACTAGTTGATTGCTCGCCGCCAAGGCGTTAGTACCGTTTCCCATCTCACGCTAGCTTGTGATATCCTCTATAGTTGAGGTGTATCCAATCAACAAGCGACGGAAAAGAAACGGCAACGATGAAGAAGTTGAGCTTCGACAGCTATGACACGGAAGGGTTCTTCGATGAACTAATCACCGAAAAAGGTTTGCCGCGACAGGGGGCGGAGCGACTGATCGAACGCATCGAGGGGCTCAGTGACGAAGAGCTGCTGGTGCGACAGCGCGACATCGAAGCAGCCCTGTTACGCATGGGAATCACTTTCACCGTCTACGGCGACGATGCGGGTACCGAGAAGATCTTCCCTTTCGACCTCATTCCGCGAATCGTACAAGCTTCCGATTGGCAGCATATCGAAGCGGGACTCAAGCAGCGAATTTCGGCACTCAACAAATTCTTAAACGATATCTATCACGCTCAAGAAATCGTCAAAGAGGGAATTATCCCAGCAGAAATGCTGGAAAAGGCCAAATCGTTTCGCCCGCAGTGCGTGGGACTCAATCCGCCCGGAGGTGTCTGGTGCCACATTACCGGAACAGATTTGGTGCGCCACGGTGATGGCGCGATCTACGTCTTGGAAGACAACCTTCGCTGTCCTTCAGGAGTCTCTTACGTCTTGCAGAATCGCCTAGTCATGAAACGCAGCTTTCCACATGTATTCGCCAATTCAGGCGTGAGACCAGTGGTCAACTATTCCACTAAACTGCTCGAAACGATGCTAAGCGTCGCCCCCCCCAACGTCGAAGACCCAACAGTGGTCGTACTGACACCCGGCATATTCAACTCTGCCTATTACGAGCATTCCTTCCTGGCGCAACAAATGGGAATCGAGCTGGTACAGGGGGATGACTTGGTGGTCCAAGATGATCGCGTTTACATGTTCACGACCGATGGGCTGGAACAAGTCGACGTGATTTATCGACGCATCGATGACGACTTCATGGACCCAGAGTGCTTTCGCAGCGACTCCATGCTCGGGGTCCCAGGCTTGATGAGAGCCTATCGCAAGGGGAACGTCACACTGTGCAATGCTCCGGGGACCGGCGTGGCCGACGACAAAGTTATCTACGCCTATGTTCCAGAGATGATTCGGTTCTATTTGGACGAAGAGCCAATTCTTCCCAATGTGCCGACCTACGTTTGCCAACGCGAAGAGGATCGCAAATATGTGCTGGCCCACCTGGACGAATTAGTGGTCAAGGCCGCCAATGAAGCGGGAGGTTACGGTATGTTGATTGGTCCGCATTCCACTCTGCAAGAACAGCAGACCTTTGCCCGACTGATTGAAGACGATCCGCGGAATTACATCGCCCAGCCCACACTGGCTCTGTCACGCGTCCCGACCATCGTCGGTGATCACTTTGAAGGGCGGCACGTCGATCTGCGACCCTACATTCTATGCGGCAAGTCGACTTGGGTACTCCCCGGCGGGCTGACGCGGGTGGCGCTCAAGAAGGGCTCGTTGGTCGTCAATTCGTCGCAGGGTGGCGGTAGCAAAGACACGTGGGTCATTACCAACCTCCCGCAGGCCACGGATGACACAGAGGGAGAGATTTAAAATTGGTCCCAAGGCGTACCGCGTCACCCTGCGCTGAAGTCCAGGCTTTTGTATGCGAAGGCGGCTATAGGCCGTACTCCAACAACTTGCACGTCACGATTGCGTGCACAGCATTACGTTGAATACTTGTTAATCACTCTAAGGTAGCACACTATGCTCAGCCGCGTTGCGAGCTCCATTTACTGGATGGCCAGATACATTGAGCGAGCCGAGAATCTAGCGCGTTTCGTCGACGTGGCACTCAACGTCTCGCTTGACCACACCACGGCACAGCAATGGGAGCCACTGGTTCGAGCGACCAATGATGAAGAGTTTTTCCTGGAAAAGTATCAGACCTACACTTCAGAAAACGTGCGTCAGTTCTTGACCTTCGACCTGGAGTACTCGAGTTCGATGCTCTCCTGTTTGACAGCCGCGCGCGAGAACGCGCGGACCGTCCGTGAGGCGATTTCGTCCGAATCGTGGGAGACCCTGAATGATTTCTATCTCTTTCTCAGTCAAGCATCCAGGAGGAACATTGCCTACGCGAATTCCGATTTGTACACGGAGATCAAAAAGCAAAGCCACTTGTTCAGCGGGATTTTTGACAGCACGATGACCCGCGACAAGGGTTGGTACTTCGCCAATATTGGACGATTCCTAGAACGCGCGGACAAGACCAGTCGCATTCTCGACGTCAAATACTTTACGCTCTTGCCACACATTTCGGACATCGGCACGACGGTGGACGATCTGTTGTGGTCGGCGGTGCTGCGCAGTGTGAGCGGTTTTGAAATGTTTCGCAAACGCTACCACACGTTGACCATCGAACGCATTATCGATTTCCTGGTTCTCGACAGCCGCTTTCCCCGAGCGATCACTTACTGTGTCAGGACTGCCGCCGGTTCCTTGGCTAAGGTAGGTGGTCCCGAAAATCCGGCTGATAATGTTGCGGTGCAGTTGGCGGATGCTCTACTGCTCAAGCTTTCGGTCGCGACCAATCGCTCGATCGTCGATGGTGGCTTTCACGAGTTCATCGACGTGCTGCAAGTCGATTTGAACGATCTCGGGGCAGCGATTGGCGAAGTCTATTTTGCCAAACGCGGCCAGAAAAGATCGCTTCAAACACAAATGCAAACCCAATCTACTTAGCCTCGACCGACGTGTAACTTTCACGACTTAGCATCGTTCGGGAAATAACTGTCGTAGCTACGTTTGCCAAAACGTCCACTCCCTGCGGTCTGGCGACCGCAGCTACGTTTGAGATCCGACACTTATTTCCCGCTCGATGCTAAGCTGGCTGCGCGCAGTAGATCGTGAATGAACGCCAATTTCTTGACGACCGCGGGGGTCAAGATCTTTGGCACAAAGTCGATCAGCCCCATCGCACGGTTCATTTCATTGAGCACCACCCCCAGCCGGATGTAGCTGTCAACCATGGCGGGAAGCTCAGACAGAGTGGGATCGCAACCGGCGTTGATGCCTGTACTCCGCGCAGTGTCCAGGACGCTGATCATGTCCAGATAGGTGGCGAAGGTCTCGGCAAAGTCTTCCCAGGGATGCATGCTCGCATAGGCGCTGACGTAGTTCGCCTGCCAGAGGGCCGTTGGTCCCTGCTCATAGTAGCGCTGTTGCGACTGAGCATACGACGGTACGTGGTGATCGCCAAACACCGCTTTGAAATGGCTCTCACACTTTTCCCGGACCAGCATTTGCCAATAGTAATGTCCGATTTCATGACGAAAATGCCCGATGATAGTGCGGTGTGATTCTTGGAAGAGCACGCGTGCTTTCTCGCGTTCGACCGAATCAGCTTCGCGTAAATTGATCGTAATTTTACCATTGGCGTGCCCAGTGTAGACTCGCTCCTCCTTGCCCATCGACCACCACCTCTTATTCGCCGACCGCTCATCGGCCTTAAAATCGAATCCTAGAGGCGGCTCAAAACCTTCCTCTCGGGTTCCAAAAGGCAGATGCAGCAAATTCAGGGAATATAGCAGGCGTCGTTTGGCTTCCTCTAAGCGCAACCACATTTCGCGATTCCCCGACACCCGCAGGTCAGGAATGGTGTCGTTAAAACGACAGGCGTCGCACAGTGTTCCCACTTTGGGAGCGATCGCAGACATCTCCACTGAAACCACGTAGCAGCGATTGCAAACTTGTTCCACCGCGTAGTTGTGGCATTTGGCAAGAGCCACCCCACACTCCTTGCGACCACACTGCAAACCGCCACCCGGTTTGGCGATTAACGTTGTGATGTTTTGGCAAGCAGGACACCACCCCAGTCCCTGGCCACAAGCCACGCACTGTGTGTTCTCGAAAAATGTTGTATTGCCACAGTTACACTTGAAGGTTTTCATTCACCATCCGTTGCATCAAGCTCGAATAGGGTCATTGCAACAACTGATAGTGGTGGGGCTCATGGTTCGAAGGGATTGCCAAGCTTTTTCAGCTCTTCCCGTGTGGCGGCCACGAAACGCTGATCGTCGATCGACAAGCGGTTGAGAGGAACCGATATTTGGCGACCGTCTGACCGCTGCAAGACTACTTGATCCTCACTAACTCCTAGGAAGGATGCTTCAATAGCAAAACTCCCCGAAGTGTCAGACCAAGTCCGCATCGAACTATTAGCTCGAGCGGTGGGCTGGGCCATTGCCGCTGGTTGTTCCGCGCGGTGGGGTTGTACCACTTCTATGGGCGCGAGCTGAATCTGGTTTCGCAAAAGGGTGGCACTCCGGAGATTGCCCCAACCGGAGTAGCGCACCGCGACTCGTTTATCGCTTAGCAACTCGGTGATCTCAGCAGCGTGCCATGTACTGCCATGTTCACGGGCTTGGACCAATTGCCCGACAAAAAGCTCGGTCCTGGAATCGACAGGCAAATCGCTAGATGGCAGAAACCCGTGCCCCTCGGTGTACTGCTTGTTAAGCCGATAAACTGGATCGAGCTGCTCGAGCAATCGGCCGGCCACCGAGGAGAACATCTCGCCTGAATTGGCGAGTTTGCGAACGGCCGCCACGATCGCTGGATCTGGATCGGTCAGCTTCTTTTGCATTAGTTTGATCATGGCAGAGTGTTGTTTGTGCGTTTCCCCCGATTCCAGCTCGGCCACAAATTCTTGCACCTCCGTCGCGGACAGCGGGGCTTCGGCTGCGACTTTGCGCTCAGCCATCGATTTGATACCCCGTTCTCGCGCGGCTTGCGCTTCGGCCTCCTTGGTTGCCAATTGTTCGGCGCTGAGTTTCGCGAACGTCACATGAATCGGGTAAACCGCCGTCGTGTTTCCTTCACGAATGCTCAGCGAAAACTGCATGTCACTAGCAAAGGGCAAATGATCATTTGTATCAAACTTCCAAGTTCCCTGGCCAGTCATTAGAAATACCGCTCGATCACCTGTGTCAGGTGTTTTCAATTCATACTTTTTGTTCACCACTACAATTCCAGCGATCGTCTCGCCACGCGTGTAGCTGGTAGTCTCAGAAGCGGTCTGATGGCTTTCGGTGGATTGAAAGGCGAATGGACCAAAGGGACGCACCAAGAAATGTTGCTCGGCGGAATCATCACTAATCGACACGCCAGCATTGCCGTCCCACGACTGTTGCTCCCCCTTGGGGAGTGCTTCGAAAGGCATCAATGACAGATTGCCCATCAAGAATGGGAGTTGAGAAGTTCCATCGAGCGTCAGAACTTGACCAGCGCGTGTCAGGCCGAGTGTGTTCTTGGACGGGTATTTTCCCGCAAAGCGATACCTTCCAAAGACGCCAGGGATACCGGGAGGTGTCGAAAACAATTTTGATGGATTCGACGAGCCGACGCGCGCCGCAGATTTTGCCTTGATTTGTTCGTTGAGGCCTCCCTGAAATTCCAGGCGCACGAATTCATCGGTCACGTGTGAAACGGTGTAGCTGACGACTCCCGTATAGCTCAGCGTATGGTTCGACATCTCCACTTTGATATCGTACTCGTAGCTCGCGCGTTGATCCTGTTTCAGGTCGTATTCCAAGACCTGTGCTAGAGCCACATCTGCGCTAGGCTGCACACATGCCATTGCGAACAAGCCAACCCATAGAAGCCGCAGCATGAAAATCACCCAGACGATAGGAAAATATTGACCGGAACGAACAATGTTCACTGGGTTTAAGATAGCAGTCCAATTTTGCAATTGCAACAAAGCACTACGCCGAGATTGTCGCGGCATCCACTATCTTTGGCCTTGCCCCCCTGCTAAGCTCAGAACCGGGTGTTTATCACCGATCCATTCTGATTCGCCACTCCTTTGGCTTCGGCTAATAGCTGCGGCACCGCTCGCTCGGCGTTGATTTCTTGGCCCGGACTATGAGTTCGGGTCTACTGCATCGCAGATGCGGAGACTTGGTATGCCCAGCCATTCTCGATTTGAAAGCAGTTTCGCTGTTTGTTGGTCCCAGGAACGCGACTTGTTAGCGTTAGCTTCTCAGCTACACACCTCATAATCAAATTCGGACACCGTCGATGCTCATGCAGCTCGCTATCCATACCCCGCCAATTCTAGTCGGCCTATCGCTACTGCCGTGGCTGCTTGGACTTGTAATCGCACTTCTGCTACCGGCGGGACTGTTGGCCTATTATGGCGGTTTGTGGTTTCAAGCCTACATGTCTGACGCAGATGTTAGCCTGGCCAGCTTAATCGGCATGAGCTTTCGCGGTGTCCCTTCACGCATGATCGTGACCGCCAAGATCATGGCGCGACAATCGGGGCTAAAGATAGGTCGGGCCAGCGGGATTTCGACACAGCGGTTAGAGGCTTTGCATTTGGCCGGTGGCAATGTGCCGCTGGTCATGAAGGCCATCATTGCCGCGCACCGCGCCGGGATCGTGCTCGACTTCGATCAGGCTGCCGCCATGGAACTGGCCGGCCGAGATGTGCTCGAAGCGGTGCGGACGAGTGTCTCGCCGCGCGTTATCGATTGCCCCGATAGCCACAATGGGACATCAAAATTGAGCGCCGTGGCCAGGGATGGAATCGAGTTGCGCGTCCGTGCGCGAGTGACCGTGCGTACCAACATGGCCACGCTCATCGGCGGTGCTACCGAACAAACGATCATCGCCCGCGTCGGCCAAGGTATCGTGACCACGATTGGATCGGCCGACTCCCACATGGACGTCTTGCAAACTCCGGATCGCATTTCCAAGGGCTTGTTAAAGAGTGGACTGGACGCCAACACCTGCTTCGAGATTGTGTCGATTGACATGTTGGATATCGAGATCGGCAGAAATGTTGGAGCCAGACTGCGTACCGACCAAGCTCAAGCGGACATGCGTGTCTCCTTGGCTGCCTCCGAAGCGCGGCGGGCTGGCGCCGTTGCCCAGCAACGTGAAATGTCAGCCTTGATTATCGAGAATCGAGCCTTGGTATTTGCGGCCGAAGCAGAAGTCGCCCGCGCCATGGCCCGCGCCTTTACCAACCCCGGCGACCAGTACAGTAGCCGCATACACATCCCTCTCGGCTCGCTCGCTGACGGACCGTTTTAGAACTTCTCTCGACTGCTGGGAGGTTCGCGTTTAATTAGCACATCCGTCCAGCTTGTTCCTTGCTCGCTTTCCGGAGATTCTTGCAACTTGGCCCAATATTCTTGCAGCCCGAGCCTGGGCTGTGCGACAAATAACATCCCAATTTGCTATTTGTCGCACAGCCCAGGCTCTGCCTCCCTCCCTCTCCCTCACACTACCAAGCACCCATCTCCTGGCACCACTACTGTGAGTGTGAGCAATTTTTTGCAAATCAATCTGCGGCGCGTTAGCGTTGGTTCAAGCACTTTCTAGTCATTGTGCTGCTGCGGTGGATCCAATCCGACTGCTCGGATTCACATCGCTGATGTGGGCGACGTTTCTCTCACCGCACAACTTGCCCCTGTACCCCACTGCACTGCTGTAGCCCCCTGGGTCGCCCCCAGTAGTCGAGGATCCTCTAGTCGCCTTGCTAGAGTGACAAAGTGATCGGACTAGTCACTCAGCGAACTTTTTGTCATAGGTAGATGGATGACACGTAAACAAATGTTCTATTTCTCAATAATTGTGATGCTTACCATGGTTGGATTGTTCGCGTGGAACACCACCACACTGGCAGGCTACGAGTCGGCTGAGTACAGCGTCGTACAATCCGAAGGCAAGTTTGAAGTTCGCGAGTACCCCGACCTGATGCTGGTGGCCACCACCACCAAGATCGACGCCGAAGGTCGCGACGGCAGTTTCATGAAACTGTTTCGCTACATCAGCGGCGCTAACGCGTCCGAGCAAAAAATTTCCATGACCACTCCGGTATTCATGGAAAATGTCAAGACGCAATCGGAAGTCCAAATGGGATTCGTGATGCCCAAAGAAGTCGCCGTCGAAGGGGTCCCAACGCCAACCGGTCCTGATGTAGATGTCCGAAAACGAGCCGGAGGACGCTTCGCCGTGCTACGCTTCTCCGGTCGACTCAATGCCGAGCTGGCCAAGGAATCCGAAGCCAAGCTACGAGCCTGGATGGAGACCAAAGGTCTCGTCGCCGACGACTCATCCGAAACCAGTGGTGTCGAAGCCGCCTCCTACGATCCACCCTTCACGCCCGGACCACTGCGACGCAACGAAGTCCTTGTCAGGTTAAAGTGACACTGGAGGTTGAGCTCTGCTGCGCGGGCTCGAGAAAGTTCAATAGATCGCCGATACTGCTCTCGGACATTTTACGGGCCAGCGATTTGAAACACCATGAACGATTCAGGCATTATCACATGGCAAGAGTTTCAAAACGTGGACTTGCGGGCCGGAACGATCACATCGGTTGATGATTTCGCCGAAGCTCGCAAACCAGCGTACAAGATCACTGTTGACTTCGGCACCGAAATTGGCGTTCGCCGCGCGAGTGCTCAGATCACGGCGAACTACACCAAAAAAGAACTCGTTGGCCGGCAAGTCATCGGCGTGGTGAACTTTCCGCCGAAACAGATTGGCCCTTTCATGTCGGAATTCTTGGTCGTTGGATTCTACCGCGACGACGAATCGGTCATCCTAGCGGTTCCCGACAAGTCGATCCCCAACGGTGCTAAGTTGGCATAATAAGTAAATCATGACATGATGCAGAAAAGAAAAACTTGATCGACCTACTCGATTCGATTGTACTGGCAGCGATACCGAAACTTTCGTTGCTGCACGGCAAGCGGGCCAGGGGCGTCGTTAAAAGCCGAGAGACAACTAACTCTGAAAATTGATTCACGCGAGATGCAGGATTACGGGGGTCCACTTTTAACTAGCCTGGTTCCGACCTCACACCTAGTCACACCCGGCAGGAGTGCCCCACTTAACTGCGGCAACATTCGCGTAAATTAGCGTCACTTCGCGGGCAGACTCTTAAGACGATGCGCGTGAAAATGTTGCTCGGAATACTGAGCTCGAAGCGTTATTCAAATAGAATCTGCAAATCTTCGGCGGAAAGTTGTTTGATGAGGCTCTTGTCGGCGGAGATGATCGCGTCGGCGAGCTCCCTTTTGTTTTGCTGCAATTGCACGATCTTGTCCTCCACCGTATCGCGGGCGATCATGCGATAGGCCATCACCGGCTTGCACTGCCCCATGCGATGCGCGCGATCGATGGCTTGCGCCTCGACCGCCGGATTCCACCAGGGATCGAGGATGTAGACATACTCGGCGGCGGTCAGGTTTAATCCGTGCCCCCCAGCCTTCAAGCTGATCAGGAACAGGGAGCAATCACTTTCTTCCTGGAAACGCTTGACGTGTTCCGCTCGGCGGTTGGTCTTGCCATCCAGGTATTCGTATTTCCAGCCCTGGGCATCGATCTGCTGCTTAACTAGCGCGAGCAGGCTGGTGAACTGCGAAAAGATCAGTGCTTTATGCCCTTCCGCCACGACGCCCGAGAGTTGTTCGATCAGCAACTCCAGCTTGGCACCCACCACCTTCTGCTTGGGATCGATCAGCCGCGGATCGCAGGCGGCTTGACGCAGTCGCAACAAGGCTTCGAGCACATGGATTTTCGATCGCTGGATACCGACCTCCTTCACTTTCGACTTAAGGGACGCTCGATAGTGGTCGCGTAGTTCGTCGTATAGTTTTCTTTGTTTGGGGGGCATGTCGCAGTAGAGCGTCTGCTCGGTCTTCTGGGGCAGCTCGGTCAGTACTTGCCCTTTGGTCCGCCGCAGGATGAAGGGGCGCAGGGCATTGCTCAACGCCTGCAATCGCCCCTGGTCGGTCTCGGTCGAAAAGCTATAGCTGCTGGCCGTACTGCTGCCGAGCATGCCTGGATTTAGGAAATCGAACAAGGACCAGAGATCGCCCAAGTGATTTTCAACCGGAGTGCCGGTCATCGCCAAACGATGATCGGCCGTCAGCAGCCGCACCGCCTTCGAGGCCTGCGATTTGGGATTCTTGATCGCTTGCGCTTCATCCAAGATGGCGTAGTCGAATTCGACCTCTTTCAACTGCTCGACGTCCAGTCGAAAGGTAGCGTAGGTGGTCACGATCAGATCGCATTCGCTAACTTGTGACAATCGTTCCTCACGATCGATCCCGGTGTAATCCAGAACTCGCAGTTTGGGTGCGAACTTGGCCGCTTCCTCAATCCAGTTGAAGACCAAGCTCTTGGGGACGATGGCGATCGAGGGTTTACGCGTTTCGCCTTCCTTCAATCTCCTGACGCGGCGCGATTCGAGGAGTGCTAGGACTTGGATCGTCTTTCCCAGGCCCATGTCGTCGGCCAGGCAGCCACCGAATTCAAAGTCCTTGAGAAAGCGGAACCAGCCGAGTCCCTCGCGCTGGTAGCCACGCAATTCCCCCTGAAACCCTCGCGGTTGCTTCATCGGCTCGATACCTGAAAACTTTTTCAGCCGGCGACAGCACTCGGAAAACTGTCGATCGACTGATACTTCCGGTTGTTCGGCCAAGAGCATGTCGAGGAGCAGTGCTTGATTGCGGCGAAAGCGAACCGCTTCCCCTTCGGCTTTTCCCATTTTCGAGAGACCCGACAAGCGTTCCAACCACTTCTCGGGCAAGACGCCGTGCGTGCCATCGTCGAGCAGCACGAATCGCTCGCCGCCGCGTAGGGCCTCGAGCAGTTGAGGGAGCGAGGCCTGCAGGCCATCGAAGTCGACGTCGGCGTTGAGGTCGAACCAGTCCTCGCCGCTCGATACTTTGATATCGAATTTGGCCGCCGAGCGATAAGCTTTCCCCTCGGCCAGCACCTCCCAACCGAGGTCTGATAGCTTGTGAACCAGCTCTGCAAACCACTTGCGGTGGATTCTGAGTTCCGACTCGTCGCGGTGAAAACGAACTTCGCTGAAGGGGAATCCGTGCAGATGTTCCAACAAGGCTGATTCGGCCTGACGATCGCGCTCGGCGATCGCTTGTTGTTCGATCAACCAAACCGAGTTGCGTTCGTCGGCGACGGTTAGCTCGACCTGCTCGTACTGGAAAAAGACTTCGGCTTTGAGGTAGTCGTCACTCATTCTGGCGGCGGCCAGTTTCAGTTTTCCGCGTGGCACACCCTGGCTACGATCGACCCCCAGCCGTTCATCCAGTACGAGCTCGGGAGGATTCTCGAAACCGAAAATCGTCTTTAAGAACCGATCGAGATCCTGGCGTGGGATGTGCAGCGAGTTCTGGCGTTGCCAACCACGTACCCAGCCCACGTCGCTGCTGCGGACCAATCCGATCGTCTCCTCGAATAAAATCGCCCCCGACGCGCAGACACCGACCACCTTCTCGACACCGCGTGTTTCGATTTGCGAAGGGTCGTCCACTGATCGCCGCGTCAGTCTCGGCAGCACGTCAATCCGTCCCTCCTTCTCCGCTGGCTGAAGGTGCAGTTGAAATTGCCAGGTGGTGTCGACGTCGGCTTCGAGGGTATGAACATCGGTCAGACTTCGACTGTCCTCCATGGTCCATACGAATCGCCCGGTCGCGCACAGGGCCTTGAGTGAGTCGCCGAGCAGTTGCGTTGGCAAATGGAGGTACGAGCGATAATCCCGATCGCTTGGTCCGTTGTAACTGTACCCAGGAGTTTCGACGGTGTTCCAGTCGAGTTGCGATAGCGCACGGTATTCGTCCAGGTTGCGCAGCGATGGCAGTTCGGATTTTGCCAATGACACCTTGGTCGGAATGCTGAAATCTCCGTCTTTCTTCGGCTTTGACTGGTAGAGTCGCAATTTGAAATGATTGGCATCTACCAGTTCGGTTAACGAAATGGCGAACCAAGTACGTGTTTCGAGTAGGGGCGCGGCCGAGAGCGACGGGTTCGCGGAATAAGAACCTGTCTTTGCAATCCGTTGAGTGGAGAGGAGTCGCGAGTGCCAGCCCCCGCCCGAACTGCTGGAGCGCTGCTTGTTCCCGTTCGGCGAGCCGTTGCCATTTGAACTCAATTTCGCCAGGGAGGGGCCCACGTCGACCAACGCATCCGGGCACTCGTAGATTGACAATCGCTTTGTCTTGGAAAATTTCAGTTCATATTCAGATTCCAACTGGCGCAGGACGGCCCAAGTGTGCTTGCAGTTTTCACCCGAGATAAATCGCGGACACTCGCAGTAGAGGCCGAGCATCTCCTCGTCCAGATCCTCCAGGTCAAGCGCCACCTGGTACGTTTGCTCTTGCGAGCCGATGGCGAATGCTCGCACCCCCTTTGATCCAACCGAATGGAGAGTAACCAGTAGCTGCTCGCGCACCTGCTCTCCGCGATCACGGTCGGAGGAAAGAAAATCCTTGCGGCATCGCCCAGATAGCACGCCTTCCATGGTGTGAGGCTCCCATCAAGTGGATTAGGTAATAGGTTGGTTATGAAGCACCGCCGTAGTTTGTGGCACTAGTCTACCGGCGATCCCGTCATTCCCCAAGATGAAGTTCCAATAGAAGTGATGACGATCCTCACTTTCTGCGCTAGCTTGTATGGTTCCTACCGATCAAACGCGGCTCTGTCGATCTGAGCGAGTGCTCGTCGAACCACCCAGTAAAGAGCTGAATCCCGTAGGGACCAATTGCCAGTGGACGTGACCGAAGCGTCGGAACTATGATCGGACTAATGATTCGCAAGCCTTGACGCCGGTCGAGGTGTGCAAGCAGAGCAAGTCTATTCGCGATTCGGGTGATTCGCTGGGTGCGGACGCAGTCAATGGGGGCAGGCGGTTGGACTTAATAAAGGAGCCCAAAGCGAGTAGAATACAAGCGAGACTGTCCCGTCACCGTGGTTGTTAAAAGGTTGGCCCTATCGTGAAAAGCCCGTTTCCTGGGGTTGATCCCTACCTTGAGCAACATTGGGGCGATATCCATACAAGTCTGATGGTCTATATTCGCGATCAAATTACGGAACAGTTGCCGAGCGATTTGCAAGCTCGAGTTGAAGAGAGTGTTTCCGTGGATGAAGACGAGACGTCGCGTTGGATCTATCCCGATGTCAAAGTTATCGAGCAGCCACAGTCGCGTTCATCGTCGGCGGTAGGGATTGCTGAAGCGAACGTTGCGGAGCCTATGATCATTCCAGTGCCCAGTGAATTACCAACGCAGCGACATATCGAGATTGTCGATCGCAGCAGTGGCAATCGAGTTGTCACGGCCATTGAATTGCTCAGCCCGGTCAACAAAGAAGAGCGGTTAGGTCGTCAAGCCTATCGTCGAAAACAATTGGACTACATCGCGGCCGGAGTAAATCTCGTCGAGATTGACTTCATCCGCGCTGGCACATTTGTTGTGGCTGCCCCACAGACTGGCATACCGTCGACCAAACGCACACCGTACGTCGTCTGTATTCGACGAGTCCAAAGGCCAGACGAGGCGGAAATCATTGCCGTCGCCATCGACAGACCCGTTCCCAACTTCCGCATCCCCTTGCGCCCCACCGACGGGGACATTGTGCTGCAACTGCAACCACTGTTGGATGACTGTTATCGTCGAGGCCGCTACGCTTCGATCGACTACAGCCGACCCCCACGACCTCTGCTCGACGAACAAACCACCACTTGGGCCAACCATTTACTGCGTGAATCGAAACATCGGCCATCGTGAATCCGAGGGACTCAACGCGGTGGACAAGATCAATCACAACTTCTTCGCCATCTTGATCCTCGGCAACGCATGGCGCTCACGCTTTTCAAGCACAGTACCACTGTCACTAGCGTACTTCAAACAAGAGTGTCGAAATCAGACTAGAGCAATATCCAAGTGCACTTCACGCATTAGAAGCCAGAAGTCGTTCTTTAGTGTAGGGTCGTTCGAACGAACGATGTTCAAACTTACTTGTAACTTCTTCAGTGCAGTGTCGAACTGACTCTTCGTACAGGTCAGCCGCTCAACCGCTCGTTTACGGAGTGAGCCGGTGAACCCAGGCTCCAATCGGATGAGCTCGAATACTTGCTGACTAAGCGGGTCCAATTCGCTCACAGGCTGATATGCATCGGGGTAATGCACGTTTCGGAAATACTGCATTTCCATGAGCACTGCATCGCCTCCGGAAACCTTCCCATAGAAGATCGCGTCTGGGTAGGTCTGCGGTATGCGAGTCTTCCAATCCCATACGGCTACGACTTTTGGACTCCAACCGCCAGTCTTGGGCTTCGTTTCGGAAAGGTCCGTGTTGTCCCATAACGAAGGGTAGGGGGAGTGCCGGCTACCAAACACCGTGCAAACCTGGTGGTCCAACACGAACTGGTAGGCTTGTTCAAATGTCTTGAGCATTATGCAGCAGTGATAGAATTAACGGTCGTTGGGATGCAACTGAACCACTGCTTTATTGCTTCTTTGAACCACCAGCGCGAGCTGGGGCGGTCTTTGTCAAATCGAAGTTGAATTCGTTGCGGCCCGATTTGACTTCGGCGGTCAGTTCAGTCTGCCTATTGTAGCGCGCGGGGATCAACTCTCGCCAGTTTTTCACTTCACCTCCAAACTCGTCCTCTTCAGGCGTGGTAATCGCGACCTTATGCGGACCAACTTTGGCACCTGGCGTGTCATGCAGATACAGCAACTCGTAGCGCCCCTCCTCATCGGTCATGTCCATCGAGGAGCGGCCCTCGGGCGGCGCAAAGCCTACCCAGAATTTTGCAAGTGGCTTGCCGTCCATGGTGACCTTGCCCGTCACCGTACCCAGTTCCGGTTGGTCGCTGGAACCGCATTGCCCATTCGGAGGCTGACCCAAGAAACCCGGAGGGAACTTTTTATGCGCATCGTTATAGACGTGCAACGCTAACCCCATCTGCTTCAAGTTATTGCTGCAACTCATGCGTCGCGCCGCTTCGCGGGCCGCCTGCACCGCTGGTAGTAGCAGCCCCACCAGCACGCCGATAATCGCGATGACTACCAACAGTTCGACGAGCGTGAAACCACTTCGGCTCTTGACTACATCTAATCGGATCATAATGTGACACCTTCAAAAGTAAGAGGAGAGACTTCCAAACGCACCTAGTGAGCGACTACTGTACTCTATAGACCCGTTAGGCTACTCTATAGAGTGATAGGAAGCAAGAGTCTGGTAAGAAAATCTTAAAAATGCAACTGCCAAGGTTAAAAGGGCTCCCTTGATCGGCAAGTCAGGGGCGAGAAAATTCACTTCTCGATCTTTCTGCTTTTTGAATTTCAAATTACCATTAGGCTTTCAGCAGTCGGCGGATGACTTGGAATCGGTGGTGCCGTGCGCGGCAGTCCGCACTGTCCTCTGCAGGGACATGCCACTGAGCTAGACTCAGCCAAAATCTTTTCCGTTGTCAATCGAGTGCACTCTATGGATTTCTTGAAAATAACACATGGCAATTGAGACCAACGCTAGTCGAGCCTATCAGCACTTACGAAACAAACTGATTGCTGGCGATTTTGAGCCTGGGGCTCGACTGCTTTACGGACCCATTGGCAAGGAAATTGGCGTCAGCGCGACTCCGGTTCGAGAGGCTGCTGGCCAACTGGCACAGGAAGGGTTGGTTGACTTGGTTCCCAACTACGGAGCCATCGTTCGCAGCTTCGATCGAACGGACTTGATCGAGATCTATGAAGTTCGGGAGGTCATCGAACCCGCTACCGCAGCCTTTGCGGCCCAACGCGCCACAGTCGCACAGGTAGCGGAAATCGATTCGATGCTGGCCGACATGCGCGCGTTAACAGGGCAGCAGCGCAAGTCGAAACAACAATTCGCGGGGAAGCGGATCATGAGACTCTTCGATAAAGCCGACTACCAGTTCCACATGCTAATCATCGAAGCAACCGGCAACCAAGCTTTGGTGCGCACCGCCTCCCAGTCTCACGTACTGACTCGAGTCTTTGGTATCCGACGGCACGTGTATACGGCTGAGGGGATGGAGCAGACCTGTGATCAGCACGAAAGAATCCTCGCGGCGATTCGCAGTGGCAACGCAGAGACTGCGAGTGCTGCCGCGGCCACACACATCCAACATGGCTTGGCGGATTCACTGCGCGCCATTGACGAACACACCAGAAACAAAAATGCGGGGTGATAAAGATAAAAATGATAAGTGCTGCAACTTGCCGACAAGCATCCTGTCTTGCCGTGGGAGGTTTGCAAATACCCGTAAACATTGGAATCGCTGACGGTATCTCCCATGGCGGGTTCATCCTTCCAAAGAAACAAATCCCCCTGGAGCAGGCCAAGTTTGGTGCTGAGAAAGGTCGAGGCAATATCAATGGTGCGACGGTTGTCGAGGGTAATGCCAAGATCATGATGAATGATACACCGTTCGACGCAGTGCTAGCGCTCGCCAATTTGCTGCCTCAACATGGCCAACATTTACGCGCTGGCCAAGTCGTCGCTATTGGTTCCCTCTTGGATTCCCCTACGGCAAGTGCCGGGGACCGGGTAGAGATCGGTTTTACTTCCTTCGAATCGCTACACATCAACTTCAAATGAGCATTCCGCTGCTAACGTCGACTTGCTCCGATTGCCTTGACAATTAGCGGTGCCAGCACCCAACCCGCCGCGAGCGTAGCCACCAGCAGCATGAGGGCTGTCCAGCCGCTGTGGTCCCAATACCCTTTGATACCCAACGCGACAAAGAAAACTCCCGCGGCGACATTGGCCGCGGTCAACAATAACGGCGACTGCAAACTTTTGGGTAGGCTGCGGTCCATCCAAAGGTTCAATAGGCAAACTAATCCGCATGACATCACGCCGGTAAACAGGTTGGCCGGAATCAAAAGATTGGTAAGCCCCGGTGGCGTGTTCGAGCCGCTAAGAATTTGATTTACGAAACTCACGATCAAAACAGCGAAAGCGAACACCGCACACCAGCCCAGCGCCCAACGACGTAGCTGGTGGATCTTTTGTTCGGCGTGTTCGCCGCGTACAGCCAACACGATCTCTCGAAAAATACACGGGCCTACTTCGAGCGTTCCATACAGGGTACCGAGCATCGTCAAGAATGCGCCCAGCACGTAGAGCGGGTACAACCACGGATGCAACTGCGTCACAAACTGGGCCTGATGCTCCAGGAATCCCGCGTCGCTCGGCAACTCATGCCGAGGTCCCAAGACTAAAGCCCCCGAGGCAACAAACACGGCACTGAACACAATCACAATCAGAAAACTCAATGTGCAATCGAAAAGAGGTGCGCGAATCCAACGTCGCAGGTCAGTGGTGGTTGATTCGGATAGGTCCTCTGCATTGCCATCCCACTCCTTGGAACCAGCCAATCCCCAATGCTTGTCGCGAAGAAACGACGTGTAGGCTAGGTAGTCGTAACTAGAGCCACCGATGACTCCCACGTAGAGTGTCGTTTCGACCCACACGGGCCGAGCCACGATGCGCTCAATCTCCGGGCGCGGATCCGCGATCATCCATGCGGGATACTCCAGCGACTGCGGCCACAAGGCACCCTTCAATAGTTCCAACCAATCTGGTTGTAGCAACACCAGCGCCAAGGTAACGGCAACCAGCAGCGTGGCAACAAGGACTAGCTGAACTCTTTCCAACGCAGTGTACCCTCCCTTCAAGGCTAGTCCCACCATTACCGACAGAATCCCCACACCCCACAGATGAACTGTCGCGCCGTTAAGGAATTTCTTCGTCCCCGTGAGGCCAGCCAGCAAATCGCCCAAGACGCTCGCATGGAAACTTACCCAAATCGGTAAACAAAACGCGGCTAGAACAAAAAACACCGTCGGCAGCCAGCCGCGCGGTCCCAATGGAAACTCCATCCAGCGGCGAAAGGGATGCACGCCCGTGATGACCATGTGACGCGCCGTGGTGAATACGAGCGTCCACTTGAGCAGACAGATCACTAAAAAAAGAAACAAGATACGGTAGCCAAAAATGGCACCCCCGCGCGAGGAAAAAATCAGTTCGCCCGTACCGATTGTAAGCGAAGCGATTATTGCCCCGGGCCCAAATACGGTCAGCCACGCTGCCGGGCTGCGCGACAACAAAGCAGACGGCGGAGGTGGCACATCGATGGTCTTAATATCTGAAGAGCCTTCTTAAATGAGCGCACTCAATTGGGAGTTTTGGAAACGGTCAGCAATTTGTCCTCCTTGGGGTCAACCTCCAAATAAATGTCCTTATATTCGGAAGCACCGGCACCGTGGCGGAACATGCCGATCGGACCTGCAATGATGCGTGTCTCGAGGTCTTTTCGCTCGCCTGGGTGGGCGTGCGTGTAACGGACAATCTCAATACCATCCACCGCTGCTCGCATCGTGCCATTCTTCAAGTTACACAACATCTCGGTCGTGCACCACTTGGTGAAATCTCTTGAACCCTCCGCCAGCTTTTCGGGCACGAGCTTGTGGTGCATGGGGGGGTGATAGTCCCACATCGATCCATGGGGTGGCATGAATTGGATCCACCCCGCTTCGTCTATCTTTGGCTTCGAGTTGTCAACTGGACGGTCACCCCAAAACAACACGCCCAAATGGTCCCCGTTCACTGGATTCATGCGTGAAGTAAAAATCAGACGAAAGCTGCCATAATCTGCCTGCGTGAATGCTAGACGCGAATTCCCTTTCACGCCGCGCATCGCGCCGTCCACGATGCTCCAGGTAGATGGGTCCGCCTCCCAACCCCCGAAATCGCTGCCGTTGAAAATCCTTACGCAATTGGGGTAAGGAGCGTCGTGAGTGGACTTGGGGTCATCAGCGGCGCGGCAACAGTCCATTGCGATGGTTGCCAACATTATGCAAATTGCGATTCTGGTAATTGGTTGGTTTCTCATGAGCACTATAGGGTTTCTTTCATTATGCGAGCACTTGATTTCAGCGAGGCTGTGAGGCAGAAAAGCCTGGCGTACCAACTATATTGAATGGACCGGCGCTGTTTGGCGATAAGGGTTGATTGTACCGCAACTAGCCGGTAGTCTATAGACATTTCGGTCGAGGGACAAGAGGCCCGACTGTCTAGCTCGACGAAATCTATTCACTCACTCCGAAGCTCTCCGCCAGGTCCGCCATCTATACAGAAGTAGAACGAAATGTCATGCAAACCACACACGCTAGTTCTCATTTTCAGTTTTGCATTTGCTGGCTCGCGATTCTCGAACGCGAACGGGCAGAGTATTGATTGGAAGCCCGGCGAAGAAATTGGGTTGGCCGTTGACGTGGGGCCGCTGGGTGCCACGCGACACTATGAAGTGCCACCGATCGGCACTGCGGATGTTTTCGGAAACGGTCCCTATGATTTGCTCGTCAGCGACCGCAGACTGTTGCCCTTTAAGCGCTTCACACTTCAGGGGATTCCCGTCTATGGCCAGCCGCGCAAATTTGTTGCTCCCGAAGGTATGTTGGCTCTCTTCGTCAAAGATTCGATCCCCACTGCCGTAGTCTACCACGACGGGAAAATCCGGCTGTCCCAATTGAATCGAACGAATCTTCAGTTTGAGGTTTTGCAAGGCGATGCGGCTGAGGTCCCCAGGGATTTGAACACTTTGGCTGCCTACCCGCTGTCCGATGATCGCTTCGCCCTCTTGTTCACCAAAAGAGACGGTAAATCGCGCGGACCTGAAGGGGCTGACTTGCATTCAGCCGATTATCGCCCGTTTGACGGATCGGGAATTTGGCGAGGCACAATGTCGTATGCCGTATTAGGTGCTATGACATTTTCAAATGGTACGACAGTTCCGGAAACTCAATTCCCAATCTTTAAAGCTCAACGCGACTTTTTTATTCGTTGTACTGGACTAACGAAAGTCGAGTATCCTAGCGCCCGTCAGCGGGGAGTCATGGGGGCCGCGTCGCAAGGCATGTTTTACTATTTTAGAAATGATTCTGAACAGGGTTTGGAATTGAAGCTGGCCGTTTTTCTCAGTGACGCCGCAGGCAATGGGATGCGACATCCAGGGATATTCCCGAGTCCCGTGGCGATCCTCGACCCGGTGACGGGCGATTCGGATCTCTTGGTCGGTGATACCGGGTCGCTATGGTTCTATAACTTTTCGGGACGGTTTAACGACCGAGGTGGACCGATCTACGATCCTCCGGTGCAGGCCTTGATCGAGAACCCAATCATGTCGCTCGGCGCTCTGCCGGTCCTGACCGCTGGTGACCTGGATGGAGATGGTCGGATTGACATGGTCGCTGGCAACGATGCGGGACACTTTCTATGGATCCGCAACATCGGCACATCAGCTAAGGTTGAATTTGACGTGCCGCTGCGCATCAAGGCCAACGGAGAGGTGCTGAAGATCGACGCCGGTTACGGAGGCATTCAGGGGCCCCCCGAGTCGCGTTGGGGCTACACATGTCCAACTCTTGTGGACTGGAACAGCGATGGAAGTCTCGACATCATCTACAACAGCATTCAAGGTGACGTCACGGTGCTGCTTCAGGAACCAGGCTCAACTCCACCCGCGTTTCGCAAACCTGTGGTTCTGAAGAGCGACACCATGGAATTGCGGCTCGTCTGGCGCACTCAACCTGCGGTTACGAAATGGGGGGTCGCAGGCGGGCGCAATTGTATCGTCGTCAACGACGAAATGAATCAGCTTCGTCGATTTTGGCAGATCGATGATTATAACGTCACACCTGGTGACGTTCTGCGGCTGACGACGGGCGAGCCGATCCAAGCGCACGGTAAACGCTTCGCTGGGCAATGGGGACGCACCAAGTTGCAGGCTGTCGACTGGGACGGCGATGGCCTGATCGATCTGTTGGCAGGTACGGGACGCGCGGCATCTATTCCCGGCCCAGGGGGCATCCCCGATGACACTTTCGAAGACGACCGGCGGCAGGCGAGCGTTCTTTTCCTGCGCAACGCAGGGACGAATGCGGACCCTGTCTTTGAATACCCGCGCGTCATACACTTCGATAACCAGAAGCTCGAAATGGGAGTACACACCTGCTCGCCGCTAGCCATCGATGTGGGGCGCGGCCAACTCGATCTGCTGGTGGGTGAAGAGAACGGCAGCGTGCTATACTTCCCACGCGAAAGATTGTCCTGGATCGACGTGCGAAATCACTAGCAGCCCAGCCTGGCCTTCGTTGTGGTGGAAGTAATCCAGTCGCTTGGCATGTAGTGTCCCTCGATGTCCTAGGTGAATCATCACGCACCTGGATCGCGGCACACTGTTGATTGCGAAAGATGAATCGAATCAGCCAAAAACCCCTTCTGCTGCCCCAGAACTTGGCGAACTGGGGCTTGGCGAAGTTGGAGCCTGGAGGATCAATCCCGTTCGGGAACTGGTGTCTCTTCGAGACGAACTTGTGAACAACAAGAATAATAAGGGACACAGGCAACTGACGAGTTGCAGCTATTTTTTCACAAGCAATCATAGTAGTTGTTCTTGATTTGAGCCAAAACTAGTGTTTTATGGTTCGAATTGTTGAAAGCCAAACAGTTAGATAAGGGAAGTGTGGGATGATGATTGATCAACTCCAACAACTGACTGCGTCTGGTTACCAAAGCCTCGAGTTTCTGATGATGGTCAGACTAACGACTTTAATTAGCTCTCGAGTATCGGGACGAAACACGTCCAACACGCTCTTGGAAACATCAACACCAACAAAAATCTTGACTGGTTCGACAGTAAACATCAAAGGATCCCAGCCTAGTAAATTCGAGCTTGCGCGAGGCAGCTCCTGCGACGGTTCGGGTTTGAAATGAACATCTGGCGATCCTGCTGACCCACGGTCTCAAGTACCAAGGCCTATACGCTCGTCCTTCAACACACCGTCCCTTAAAGCCAAATTCATGACTCACTCGCGCACCGCCCAGATTGAGCGGCAAAATGCTGAAACGAACATCACCCTGGAGCTCAACATTGACGGCTCGGGAAAAAGCCAGATCGATAGCGGCGTTGGTTTTCTCGACCACATGTTAACGCTCTTCGCCAAGCACGGGTTGTTTGATTTGACAGCGCGTTGTGTCGGAGACATTGAAGTCGACGCGTACCACACGACTGAGGATATCGGAATCTGTCTGGGTCAAGCCTTCACCCAAGCGCTGGGGGACAAACGTGGCATCACGCGTTACGGAAGTATTGTGTTGCCCATGGAAGAGACACTGGTCACAGTCGCCATCGATTTGAGCGGTCGCAACTATGTCGTTCAAGGGAAGCTGTAACACCAGCCACAACCGCGGAATGTTTAATGCCCATTCCTGATGCAAGCCGAGCGATAGTGGAAGACACGAAGGTGCGCGACTACCTTCTCAATTTGGGACACCCGGACGGCGGCTCGAAGGCCATCTGGTTTCATTCACTGGGCTATAACCGGGACGACTGGCAGTATCTGGCTGACGATTAACTGGCGGTTGCGCGAAACTGCACGAACTTCGATACCGACACAACCCGCTTCGATGTAAAATACAAGGCTGTTGAAACCGTTAACTTGCCCATCATAGGCACGATTCCTTTCGCCGGACAAACGCTTTCTTCCGCGCAGGCCGCCTTGATTGCCGCCTTTAAAAAGCACATTCGCACTCCTGCTATCCAGCTATATCGCGCTGACGTGTCAGAACTTTCCAAATAGAGGTAAGAGACAAAATCTGACGCTGGTCGAGTCGCAGTTAAACAGTCCGAATGTATAATGAAGACAGCGTCGCAACCAAGCCGTATTGGAGATTTCAAGCCTATGATCGACGAATCCCAACTCGCGAGCCTGTCCGTAATCGAGAAACTGAGGCTCGTAACTACCCTCTGGGACCAAATCTCGCGCAGCGAACAGCCAATCATAATTCCTGACGCGGTTTTAAATGATGCAAGCCAGCGTATTGATGAAATGCTAGGCAAACCGTCCCAATGCCTGAGCGAAGAAGAAATGTGGCGGCAAGCAAATGCCCTTCGATAGTCGGTTCCATAAACTCTTTCCAACCGATTTGGCGTCTGCCACTGCCTATTATGATCGGATCTCTTTTGACCTTGGCAATCGCTTCCGGGGTAGCGTCCGTGATAAACTTCAATCTATTTGCGAGCGTCCGGAATCATTCGGCTTCGCTCGCAAACCTGTGCGTGGGGCGATGGTTGACGGTTTTCCATATCTACTGCTGTTTCGAGTCGCTAGCACTAGCATTTACGTTGCTGGCCTTTACCATGCTTCGTCCGACCCTAGTCGATGGCTTGATCGCGTCGACGAACTCGATTAAACCAATTTGGACCTACTCCCACCTACACAAATTGATCGCCAATTACGGAGACTCGATTCATTTGACCGGATGTTGACATGAGTGACTCAAACAATTGTCCACCAAAATCCAACAAATCCGTTTCCAACCAACTATCGGGCATCGTCGCAGGTGGGTACGCGAATCTTGTCAACGGCATCGAATTTGAAGTTCGCCTTGAAGTCAATGTATGATGTCGAGGAGGCGGAACGTGGCGAAACTAACACGAGGTGAAGTTTGGCTGGTTGACAGAGGATATGCTGCAAAGGTGCGACCCGCGTTAGTTCTGAGCGTGCTAGTCGAAGGCGACCAACGAATCTTACCGCTAAGCTAATCAAACGGCTCGGTACGCTGCCAACCGACCAATCCAACTCCGTCGAACAGAGTGTTCTCATGTGGCTCGGTTATACTGCGCCCCAATCGAGCGGATAACCCTCGCATCGGAATAAGCCTCGGTAACCCAGAATCCTACCAGATGCGGACGCGCTTTTCGGGGGCGATGTACATGGGGTCCCCCTCCTGCACGTCAAAAGCTTCGTAAAAAGCATCCATGTTGGAGACGATGCCGTTGGCGCGATATTGACTGGGAGAATGCGGATCTTGCACCAATCGCTTACGGAGTTCGGGTTCACGATACAGCCTGCGCCAGACTTGTCCCCAGCCCATGAAGAAGCGTTGATCACCGGTTAGCCCGTCGATGACTGGAGCATCCTGGCCATTGAGTGACATGCGATACGCTTCATAAGCGACCGCCATCCCTCCGAGGTCGCCGATGTTCTCGCCCAGCGTAAACTCACCATTGACACTCATGTCGTCAAAGGGCTGGTAGCGGTTGTACTGATCGACCAACTGCTTGGCTCGTCGCTCGAACTCCGCGCGATCATCTTCGCTCCACCACTTACGCAAATTGCCGTCGCCATCGTACTGACTCCCCTTATCGTCGAAACCGTGACTGATCTCGTGACCAATCACTGCGCCGATGCCACCATAGTTGACCGCGTCGTCGGCTTGGAGATTGAAAAACGGAGGTTGTAGAATGGCGGCGGGAAAGACGATTTCATTCATGACTGGGTTGTAATAAGCGTTGATGGTCTGCGGCGTCATGTGCCATTCGTTGCGATCGATCGGCCCACCCAGCTTATCGAGCTCGCGCTGATGTTCGACTTCAGCGGCGCGGATGTAGTTACCGACTAAATCATCAGACTTGATGACCAGCTTCGAATAGTCCTTCCACTCGTCGGGATACCCGATTTTGGTGGTGAACTTCGACAGTTTTTCGTGTGCCTGCTTCTTAGTCACAGGGCTCATCCAATCGAGTCCGTCGATGCGTTTGGCAAAGGCCTTCTTGAGATTTTCCACCAACTCACCCATGCGCCCTTTGGCGGCGGGAGGAAAGTGTTTGTCGACATAGAGCTTGCCGACCACTTCCCCCAAGATCTGATTGCTGGCTTCGACGCCGCGACGCCACAGCGGTTTCTGCTCTTCGACTCCACTAAGCGCTGTTTCGTGGAATTGAAAGTGTCGCAGTTCGCTATCCTCGGTCAAATCCATAGCAAAGGAATCGATAATGTGAAACAGATAGTAATCCTTCCACATTTGCAGCGGAGCAACTCCCAACATTGCGTTGACCGCCGCCAGATAGTCGGGTTGTCGCACTACAAATTCGGCTTGCTCTCCCAACCCCACCACGTCCAGAAACGTCGGCATGTCGAAGGCCGACAGGCTTTCAACCAATTCATCGCGAGTGACGCTATTGTAGGTTGCTTCCGGATCCCGATTGCGAACGCGATCCCAGTGCGCGCGAGCGATTGCCGTTTCGAGCTTCAAAATATTCTTGGCGGCCTGCTTGGCGTTGGGGTGCGCAATGTAGTCCAGGATCTCGACGATGTACTCTTCGAAATCCGCGCGCGCCTTATTGAACAGTGGGTTGTCGACCAAGTAGTAGTCGCGATCAGGGAGAGTCAATCCAGCTTGGGTGAAATAGACCGTGTAACGGTCACTCTGCTTGGCATCTGGTGAAACATAGGCGGCCAGGGGTCCGTAAAGGCCAACCCGGAAAAGTCCAGCCGTCGCTGTGGCGAGTTGCTGTTTGTTCTTAACCTGTTCAATACTGGCCAGTAAAGGTTCAATGGGTTCCATACCTAGTGAATTTCGATGTTCGATATCGGTCAGGCTCTTGAAGAAGTCGCCAACCTTCTGACTATCGGTCCCGACCGGAGCTTGCTTGGCGGACGCCTCTTCGATCAGCGTGCGAATCGCTGCTTTAGCTTCGTCATCGAGCTCCGAGAAGGAACCGTAGTTCGATTGATCAGCCGGAATCTCTGTCTCTTTCAACCAACCCGCGTTGACATGCTGGTAAAAATCCTCGCCCGGTTTTGTCTCCGAACTCCGATATTTGAGTTCGATCCCCGATCGTGCAGAAGATTTTTCCTTGTCAGCCGCTGTGGAGTAGGTCGCGCCAACCGCTAGGGTTAAAGAACTGAACAGGACCAAAGTCGAGCAGCGAGTAATCGCGAATTGCATTGATAAATCCGTTTAAGGAAAGAATTTGATGTGTGAACCTCAAGCGCTAGCCGTGGGCTCACGGCTCATCCTAGCCGACGTGGCGGGTGACGATAACCGCGTTACCACGAACGGGCTTACAGTTGCGAATAGGGTTTGGGAACCCAATCGCTTTCGTGAATCTTGCTGACAGTCCCTTGGTATTTGCCCACAGCCTTGAGAACTTGCCAGTCGGCATGTTGGCTAAAGGCTTTCCACGCGGTCTGACGCTCGTCGTCGTCATTGTAGACAGTCATGTAGGTCAGATTGGGTGTCATGTCGCCAATGAGTGCTTGTCCCATGAAGACAGGGGCGATTTTGCAATCGAGAAAAATGGGAACTTCGCCAGCGTTAAACATTTCCACTTTGAGATTGCCAAAGTTTTCACTTGGGCTCTCGTAAACTCGCATTTCGAACAATCGAGGTTTGCCTTCGCGCTTTTGAGCTGGGACAGTTACTTTGGGCCAACAATTGAACGACATTAACAGTTCACTACGAATGCGTTTGACCAGTGGTTTCCCGGCGGGCGTGTTGAGATACTCAGCGCCAGCTTCCAGATATTTGTCGTCTGCCGCCACTTTGGCCGAGGCACTGGTCACGGCTTCGACGCTCGCTCCGGGGAGGAGCAAGAGGACTTGGATCGCGCCATCTTCGGCTGCAGCAGCTTGGTCGAAGGCACCGATCGGACCGATCCCCTGGCGCTCTAGAGCTGGGATCAAGGCCTGCTCCAGATAGTGGTCCAACTTCGCCTCGGCCGCTTCGTCCACCAGAGTGTAGGTGCGGAGTTCAAGGACTTGATTTGCCCCCGGCTCTTGGGCCGAGCTGATTGCAGGGATAGACATAACGATTGCCAACGCACAGCAAGTACGGGTTAGGTTTCTAAACAGATTTTTCAACATCGTTGACTCACTTCAATACGAGAGGGCACAGCTTGACAAGTTGATATCGCCTGAGCGTCGAGAGGGAAATAAGTGTCGGGACTTACCCGTAGCTGCGGTCGCCAGACCGCCGGGAGTCTACGTTCTGGCGAACGTAGCTACGACCGTTATCTCCCGAACGATGCTAAGCAACTGATCGGCGGAGCGATCAGCGACAATCAGGCGAACGGTTTCGTCAAATTGTACGCGGTAAATGGTGAAAGTAGTACATCCCCTAATAGGCGTGTTATGATAGTTTCTTACTAACCGTCCCCCTGCAACACTCGCTTTCCTCCCAAGTCTGTGCCTACCCGTCCCCCCACATCGCCTAACTCCGCCCCTCACACGTCCCCTTCTCGCGCGGCTTGGCGCGATCGGTTGTACGTTATTATTTTCGAGGCAGACACCCGCGCAGGAAAGTGGTTCGACATGGCGTTGCTGGCGGCTATCCTGCTGTCCATCACCGTTATCAGCTTGGAGACCATCCAGTATTTCGAGACCAGACCCGCTTGGCTCGATTTCTTTCATGGCATCGAATGGGTACTGACCGTGCTCTTCACCATCGAGTACATCGCTCGACTGCTGTGCGTTCATCGCCCACTTCGCTACGCCTTCAGCTTTTTTGGCATTATCGATTTGTTGGCCTGCCTGCCGCTTTATCTCACATTCGCTCGTGTCGATTCCAAGTCGCTGACGATCGTTCGCAGCATTCGGCTACTGCGCGTCTTTCGCGTGTTGAAAATGATGCGCATGTTGCGCGAGGCGGATTCCTTGAAAGCGGCGGTCTGGAATTCACGCGACAAGATATTGGTGTTTCTAGCCACGGTGATGGTGGCCGTCACTATCAGTGGTACGTTGATGTACCAAGTCGAACACGGCGCTGAGCCCGAGACGAGCCAATTTACCTCGATCCCACAATCGATGTACTGGGCCATCGTCACCATGACCACCGTCGGCTATGGCGACGTGGTCCCTCACACACCGATCGGGAAGTTCATTTCCGCTGCACTTATTCTGCTGGGGTATAGCCTGATCATCGTCCCGACCGGATTCATCTCGGCTGAAATTCACGCGCAGAAGAGCGGTGCTGCTGACAATTCGCGCACCTGTCCTCACTGTTTCCGTGAAGGACACGCGGACGAAGCCAATTTCTGCCACATTTGCGGCGAGCATCTAATTGCGAACGCAGATCCTAGCGGTTAACTCGACTGCGCTGTCTCGCAATAACAAAGCAGAATATCAGTGCGACGCGCCAGCGAGTGGGTCGCCTGATTGGTGACTACCGGGCAATAGTGATTTCACCCACCGCAAGTTATCTTCCGACAGCGCAGGACTGAGCAACTGCTGGTAGTCCAGCGAATAGTCGTAGCCCGCGCGATCGTAGACTCCGCCCAACAACGGTTGCAGGTCCAGCGCAACATCCGCATCACCAGCGCTCAACGGGACGGGAATGACCGGTAAGGCTTGTCGCAGAGCCCAAGCATACACTTCCGCTCGTGGACGTCGCGCTGCACGGCAGACAAATGCGTAGTAATCTCCTACGGGAAGCGTCTCCAGTGTCGGCAGACGCTCCCCCCCGCGCAGCAAGTCGATCTCGACAAGGTGAGACGGACTTCGCAAGATCTCTTCGCGTTTGTTCAAATAGAGCGCATGCCCTTCACTTCCACGACGCTTGTTCGTTGGGGACAAAAGTTCGATGATCGTCACCACTTCCGAACTATCAAGTCTCCGGATCACCAGGTAGTTCTCCTCGACATCCATGGCTGGCATCAAGGTGCACTCCACCGGCTCGATGGTCATCACGGGGGGATTTTCAATTGTCACGGTGCGGCTCGCTCGTGCACCTCGCATGATGGCGACATCTGGTTGAAGTTGCACATCCGAGCCATCGGGATGCTCGACGTAGACGCGCCGCTCTGTCCGCACAACATATTTGGGTCGCAGTGCGGGAACCAGTGCGGCCTGAATCGCCGAGATCATATTCGAATGAAAATCTTCCCAGTCATCTCCTTCGATAAAGGGATCCATTCCAGGAAAAAACGACGGCATGCTAATGCTCCACAGAATCAAACCACAAACGTATTCGCTGCTCTATTGTAACAACGACTCGTACGTCAGGCTTTCTTGCCTGACACGGCCCCTCACTTCTTCCGCGCCAACCAACGCAACGGATAGAGCACAATCAACAGAAAAAACCCCAACCGCAAGGCGTTGTCCCAATGCAACCGGCGATAGGGACTACCGATGTCCAATGATTTTCTCTGCGACCGTTGATCGCCGACCGTTTCGCCCACCAGCGGCTTATCTAAGGCGGTCCTTTCGTCATCACGCGGATGCAGTCGCATAGTCCGCGCGTGGGAAACCGCCAAGCGTCCGCAGTAGAGTGAACTGAAAAAGCCATGCCGCCAAAACCCCTCATCTTCTGCGGCGACTCGATTGAAAAGCTGCACGTCGTCAAGCTGTGTGGGCGCTAGCCAATCGCAGACTGCCTGTTCATGTTCGACGACAACCACTTCCCCATCACAGTCAGATAGTAGATGGAGCGCAGTGGTCGTCCGTTGCGTTTCCGCTGTTGGATAGTAGGTTCGATAGTGCCAAGGACGGTACTGAGCAAGCTCCGAATTGTTGGGACCATTCCAGGGTTCGTCCCAACGATAAGCGTCCGCCAATTTCTGTTCGCCCAAGAATGGTAGGATCAACGCGCGCCAACTATGCAGCGGTCGCCCATCATCGCTCACCAACATTACCGGTAACCGAGCAGCGAAATGTTGCTGGTAAGCATCGATGGCCTTGGCCACCATGCTCATCGATGTTTCCGCTTGTTGCTGCGGTTCGTACTCGCGCGCGGCGGGCATCAACAAGCCGATCACCAGGGCGGCGATCAGGAGCACGACCAACACTTCCAATTTCGTCACTCCCGTGCGACAAGGCAAAGATTGCATGGCGTCCGTTTGGCAATCGGAATTCCGTGGGAGCAACTCCACATCTGCAGTCTCCTGGGCTTGTTCGCGACGAGCCCCGGCCAAGATCTGCATCCAGATGAGCATTACGAAGCAACCAACCGGAACGCCGAGCCAGCCGAAAAGTGAAGTCGCGGCGGCACACAGGGTTAGGAAGTAGAACAACCGCGCAGCGGAAAAACAAAGATTAGAGGCTTGCATGGTGGCCTCCCGAAGGTGCGAAGGACGAGAACCAGACATCCGCTCGCGAGCTTCACCACGCAAGCTCCGAACAGATCCGATCAACCTTCAATTTTACTCAAGACCGAGGTAGGAGTCTGTCGAAAAACAGGCTCCTGCCCATGCAAATCCTCAGTTAAGTTTGTGAAAACTGTAACATGCTCAGCGGCTCGTGATGGCAGCTAGCCTCTTCCGACAAAAAATGCGTGGCAAAAAGATGGGACACAACTTAAGGTTTTTGGCACTAGCGCGGATGGTTGACTGAACTAAGGCATCCGACAAAGCGTTTTATCAACGGCGGCGGCGACTTTCTCGCACCGTGCCATGGTGGCTTCAAAAGTCGGGAAATCGAGCGACTGATAACCGTCCGAGGCAGCCGTCTCTGGCGTGGGGTGGACTTCGATAATCAGGCCGTCGGCCCCCGCTGCAATCGCAGCCAGTGTCATGTCGGGGACTAGGTAGGCGTGGCCGGTACCGTGGCTCGGATCGATGATGACCGGCAGGTGCGTCTTGCGATGCAGGTAAGGGACCGTCGCCAGTGGCAGCGTGAATCGCGTGTGCGTCTCAAAGGTGCGAATACCGCGTTCGCACAGCATCACGTTGGCATTCCCTTCGTTGAGGATATACTCGGCGGCCAACAGGAATTCGTCGATGGTCGCACTCGCACCGCGTTTGAGCAATACCGCGCGATGACTCTTCCCCACCGCTTCGAGCAAGCGATAGTTCTGCATATTGCGCGCGCCGATTTGCAGCACGTCGGCATACTTGGCCACCAACTCCACCTCCTCAGTACTCATCACTTCCGTGACGACTGCCAGCCCAGTTTCCTCACGGGCCAACGCCAGTAGCTTGAGCCCCTCTTCCTTCATGCCTTGAAAACTATAGGGGCTGGTCCGCGGCTTGAACGCACCACCACGCAGCGCCGTCGCACCAGCCCGTTTGACAGCGTGAGCCGACGAGATTATCTGCTCTTCACTTTCGACCGAACAGGGCCCCGCCATCACCCCCACGACCCCTCCGCCCGCTTTAAAGCCCATGACTTCGATTCGCGTTGGCTCGGGCTTCAATTCGCGACTTGCCACTTTGTACGGTGCCAGAATCGGCAGCACCTCGGAAACCCCTGGACCACTTTCGAGCGACTCAGCCTTCGTCACCCGCTCGTCCCCCACCGCTGCAATCACCGTCCGCTCGGTGCCACGAATCACATGCGCCTTGAGCCCCAATTGATGGACGCGATCAATCATATGACTAATCTGCTCTTCGCTGGCGCCTTTCTCCATAACGACGATCATAGTAATTTTGCTTTCTAATTCAGAGAGTTCGTTGCGTTCATTTCAATCGTAGCTGCGGTCGCCAGACCGCAGGGAATCGACGTTCTGGCGAACGTAGCTACGACAGTTATTTCCCGCACGATGTTTAACAAAAAAAGCCTCGATGATCCGAGATCGCCGAGGCTGAGAAGTTTCGCTGAGAAGTTTCTTTGTAGAGTAGTTTGTCGCTACGGTCGCTTCCCAGTCCAACAGGTATACTGCGGTCCAAAAAAGAACACTTCGTAAGCGATGGTTTTGTGCATACTTTTGATTATGACTCAGCCGTCTGAGCTTGGCAAGTGACTATGGCAGCGGCTGGGCAATTCGCGCGTCGAGCCACAGAGCCTGGTCACCGTACTGTCCGAAATCTCCTTTATCCGTCACCAACACGACCAACTGGGCTTGCGACACATCGACGTCCAGCAGATGCACCGCCGTCGAATCGTTCGTCGAATTGCGATTCAGCGAGAAGCTGTCGGCAGTTTCCAGTTTACCGCCACGAGCCAACAGGACCTGACAATTGACGCTCCCATGCCCTGGGGCGGCCTGGGGTGGTGGAGCGGCAAGGGTAACTTCGGCTAGCAGTCGTCCCGCCGCGCCGTCCCAACGAAAGGCAACTTGCGAAGTACTGTGGGTGGCTAACCCCTGCGAAAACACTCCGTCGCGTGTATGCAAAGCCCGACCGTACAAGTCACGATTGATCCCCAACTCCCAGACCAACGTCGAATCGGAAAGATGTCGATAGCTGGCTACCGCCATGTCGCTCAAGAACTGCTGGCCTACCGAAAGTTTATTTTCCACCGCGGGCGGCTCCGCGCCGCTAGCCAAGTAGTTGATCGCCTTGCAAAACTGTCGCGGGCCGTCGAGTGTCAAAAGTGGCTGTGCTCCGTCGAGTGTCAGTTCCACATGGCTGACGTCTGGCTTAAGGCTGGCGACCCAGAGTAGCGACCCGTCGACTAAGCCGATCTGTAGAGCGTTTTTGTGCGGAAGCAGAACGCCCGAAAGCGTGGGGCTGAAGACCATCGCCTCGACCTCTTCCAGCGCCAGTTCAACACTTTTTCCAGAAGTATCCACTTCAATCTTACTCGCAGTAAGTTCCCCATCATCGGCTGGCCAGCGAATGATACCGCTGAGTTTCTTCCCACCAGCCAGCCACAACAGGTCCTGCTCGCCACTGGCGGCCTGCATTTGCGATTCCAACTCCAGCCACCGCGATAATGTTGTGGGTGGAGCCAGTACCAGTCCACGCAAATTGCGCAACGACAAGCTCTGTGACTTGAACCAGTCACTGGCCACACTGATCGATTCACCTGCAATGCTTATCTCGCCGCACAACCAACTCCCATCGCGGAGCCACACTCCTGGCTCATCTCGCAAGCCTCGCCAACTTCCCCAACGCACAATTAGCGAACCAGCGATCGGTGTTTCTCGCTCTCCAATTTGAAAGCTCCACTGATCGGAACTTTCCAGTCTCAGCAGCTGCGTCTGCGGATAAATTGCGCTCGATGTATGCAGCGTCTGCGTTTGACCACTCAGTAGCGGTGGGGAGATTAACAACGCACCGACTAGCAAGCAGGCGGTCGATACGTAGCGTAAGTTGCAATGAACGATGATCATCTTTTATCGTCGAGCTGATATTTTGAAGTTGATCAACTAAAACTTGCGGCGAGCAGGCGTGGGTTGCAATTCCTGCAAAATGTCTTCAAGTCGATTGCTGGGGGGAAGGCTATCAAATTGCTTGGGATCTAGCCGACGCACGGCCCCAGGATTGTTGCCAGACAAGGCCTGCGGATAGACATCCAATCGACTACTGGAAGGGAGCGCCGCGCCAGCCGGAATGGGAAACCAACCCACGCTTTTAGGTACATAGTTGACATCCTCGATCGGGTTGGGACTCTTTCCTGTGCGGTCGATGGCGATCGATTGCAAGTGCTCTTCATAGACACTCACATCATAGAATGCCAAGGGTGGGACAGTCGTTACAAATTGTTGTCGCTCCCAACCACCCAAGGATGATAGCGTCTCAACCGTTTCAATGATCGTCGAACCCGCATCGCGATCCAGGGCTACGACCTGCGATGAATTGGGCTCGATGCGAATTTGTTGAACCGCCTTCCCACCTCGACTGTCCCCGAGCAATAACAACAGCGCGTACCGCTGTGAATTGGCCAGTTCCACTTGCGCCGGTGGGAGTTGTGGATTGGCATGGACCTCTTGGCTGAGCGTGCGATAGAACGGTTGGAAGTTGGCAATAGGGGGTGCCACCAAGGGAACCCACAATTGTGTGGGAGCAAAGTTAATGGGTTGCATCACCACTCTTCCTTGCCCCATGTTTGTCAGGCAGTTGCCCGCGAAATGGACGTTCTCGAGCAAGTAGCGATTATCAAGACGCCCAGCGCCGGTCACGCGCCACAACTGTCGCGGATCTTGGGTCAACGGCATCAACGTCACTCGCCCACCCGACTGCGCACTGACGGCATAAACGTGACCACGATCGTAGGTTTGAACGCGTACCAAATCGGCTCCAGCGGGTGCCACCCACCAATCGTCTGCCGCCGACAGATTGCCGGTCGCTCCCAATTCGAAGCCAGTGCCGCGCGCTAGCAGCGATGGCGCATCGCCGCGATCATAGGTCGCGATCCGCAACGATTGTGGATCGAGCCTCACTTCGCCGATACCATGCGAAACCAGTCGCCCAAAAAAGTCGCTCGTCTCCAAAGTGTCACGACGCTCGGCGTCGTTACCCCCCGTTCCTTCCCGTCCTTCCAACAATCCTGTTCCTGCATTAACCACCGGTGGCAACACCGGCCTCTCCGTAACCCGCTCCGCCATACCCCCCAAAGCCCGAATCGACATTTGGCTGTAGCGATACTGAATACTATTGCCATTCACCTCGCCGATTTGCATACTGCCAGAGTTAATTGCAGGCCAGCGCAGAATCTGATTCGCCTCGCGACTGTAGTAGCCCAACCACTCACCGCCAGTGGAATCGAAACGCGGTTCGCGAACGTAATTGGTCACGCGTCCATCGCCACCAGCGACTTGGAGTGCGCGGTCGGTGATGACTGCATGGGACGCGGCACCGATTTGCGGTGCTGACAATTCATATCGCTCTTGAGCCACAGCCGACAGATGGAAAGACGTCATCCACAATGCGAATCCAACCAGAAGAATTGTTCGGGCGAACATAAACTTTAACTCCCTGCGATTGCTAGGCTTTTTGCTTCTTAAGGGGTCATCTTTGAAAGATGGGCAAAACTGTCCGAGGCATATTGAGGATCAGACAAGCCATGGCCGTCCCATATTCTACACTGTTATAGTCGAACCAGCCCCCCTGGGCATTGCGCAGCGCTAGTAGCGTTTTCTTCAGCCCTTTGTACCACTGTTGCCAACCCTCTCCCCCCCGATGCCAAAAACACTGGGCCGAATAGTAGTGCGCATAGTAAAAGAAACTGTTGCGTTCCAGGGAACTATTGGCAGCCGCGTTGGCTTGCAAGTAAGCAAACGCTTTTTCCATTTCGTCGCCCGCATAGATACCTGCGCTATAGAGAGCCACGATGGCAGCCGCCGTCAATGGAAAGCGACTTTCGCCACCCGCCAATCGATATTGATACATGAAGCCACCGTCGGCATTCTGGCTTCGTCGTACATAGTCAACGGCGCGGTCGATCGTTTCCTTGGCCACTCCAATCCCAGCATTGCGGGCGGCGCGCAAGGCCATCATTTGACAAACGGTAACCGACAGATCCGCTTCCTCAGGAGCTGGATTGTAGCGCCAGCCCCCGGCATCATTCTGAGTGCGAACGATCAACTCGACCGCCGCAGATAGCTTGGCTCGAAGCGTAGGTTCGCGATTGGTACCGTACAATTCAGCCAAGAACAACGTACCAAAGCCATGGTCGTACATCGGTCCATGGCTGGTCTCTCCCGTAGCCGACAGAAACCCGCTCGCTTGCACTTGGCTCAACACGTATCGCCCGGTCCGCTGTAGTCCCTCTCCCGCTTCGCCGATACCCGAACGGACACCGCGACTGAGCAACGCCAACCCCACTAGCGAACACACACCGACCCATCGACCTTGCTCGGCCGATTGGAACGTTCCATCTTGGTTTTGCCTGGAGAGTAAAAAAGCCAGCCCTTCCCGCACTACTCGATCAACGTCCGCGTCGTACAGTTCGTCCAAATCGAGTCGCGGAGGAATATCCTCGCCATGCACGCGACCAGCTATGGGCCAACCGAAAGTCGTGCAACCCACTGCAAGTTCCAGCACGCGACGCCGTGAGAAATTGTGCTTCATAACTTCGCAACTATGCAACTTGAGGTATCCGCTGTGCCGTGATGAATCGCGTGACGAACTCCTCGGCAGGCCGCTCAAAGAAATCATTGAGCGTGCCACGCTGCACAATTCGTCCTCCCGCCATCAACATTACGTCTTGTCCGAAAAAAGCCGCCTCCCCCATGTCATGCGTTACCAACACGACCGTCTTGTTCAGCGACCGAAAGATTTGCTTCAAGTCCTCTTGTAGATCATACCTGACGATGGGGTCAAGCGCTCCCATGGGTTCGTCGAGTAGCAATAGCGGTGGGTCGAGCATCAGACCTCGCATGATCGCCACGCGTTGCCTCTGCCCTCCGGAAATCTGATTCGGGAAGCGATCGAGCGCTTCGCGTGGCAGTTTCGTCAACTCAGCCAACTCCTCTACGCGTGCCGCCATGGCCGCTGGTTCCATCGACTTGAGAAACCGCGCCAACAAGGTCACGTTGTCGGTGACCGACAAGTGTGGAAATAGCCCACCATCCTGTAGTACATAGCCCATCGAATGACGCATGAGTAGCACGTTTGCCTCCGTCATTAGCTCATCGCGAAATTTGATAGTGCCGCTGTCCGGCGGGATCAGTCCAATCAGCACACGCAACAAAGTTGATTTGCCACAGCCACTCGGCCCGATCAAGACCAAGGTCTCTCCCGCCTTGACCGTAAACGAAGTTGGCTGGAGCACCGTTGTCGCGCCGTACGATTTCGAAATATTTTCTAGTTCAAGCATGGCGGGTTGGTTTAAGGTTTAAGGTTTAAGGTTTCAGGTTTCAGGTTTCAGGTTCCAGGTTTCAGGTTTCAGGTTTCAGGTTCCAGGTTCCAGGTTCCAGGTTTCAGGTTTCAGGTTTCAGGTTTCAGGGTTTTTTGGTTTTAGATGATCAATGACTAATCAGTGGGTGAATCGGCCGGGCCTTCAGCCAACGCTGTGAAGCATTTTTAAGCAGCATTTTTTAGCTCGTGGGATCGAAGTTTCTTTTTCTCTTCGGGCGTAAGCTTGCGTATAGTTGGATCTCCAAGTGGTTTGATGCCAGGGTTCTTGGGACGATAACGTGCTC
>JBGSJT010000539.1:0-13161 GCA_041741715.1 Pirellulaceae bacterium
GTTGAGTACTGGAGTACTGGAGTACTGGAGTACTGGAGTAGTGGAGTAGTGGAGTAGTGGAGTACTCGAGTAGTGGAGTAGTGGAGTAGTGGAGTAGTGGAGTAGTGGAGTAGTGGAGTAGTGGAGTAGCGGAGTAGCGGAGTAGCGGAGTAGTGGAGTAGTGGAGTAGTGGAGTAGTGGAGTAGCGGAGTAGTGGAGTAGTGGAGTAGTGGAGTAGTGGAGTAGTGGAGTCCAGAGGGCGTGTTTTTCTTGATTCCTGGCTCCCTCTCCCTCGGTACTCCGGGGGAGAGGGCTGGGGTGAGGGGGCCGGAGTCCAGCGGATGAAATTGATATCCGTGCGTGTTGCGCTGCTCTACTTGCCCCTCTCCCCCAACCCCTCTCCCCGGAGTACCGGGGCGAGGGGAGCTAAATACCAATACCCGTGAGTGCACTCCACCAATCCATCACTCCACCCCATCTCCCGCCGCGTAGAAACCGAATAGCCAAACCGCGCTGTTTGAGAAAACCTGTCCGGTTATTCGGATGAGGCCGCTTATGTGAAGTGGGGTAGGCTGAACTCGGAAAGTTATTCTGGAATTTATTGATCGCATCACACAGCGGGTCAATTATTACGATCTAAGGTTTGGCTAGTAAAGAGATAGGGAGCTCTGATGTTCCGTCTCAACCCAGTGCGATACCGACAAAGATCTCGTTGACTTTGATTTCGGGTCGCGAAGACGCCAAGGCCCAGCCGCTCCACGAAGAGAACCATTACTAGTGGGTTCACTTTGAAAAAGCTGTGACCGCGGCCTTGTTTAGCGTATTTCACCTTACACGACCCGACCCTTGGGAGTTATTGACAAATGACCAGAATTAACACGAACGTAAGCTCACTCGTCGCTCAAAATCGCCTCAACAAAACCAATGGAGACCTGCAAACCTCGCTCACTCGCTTGAGCACCGGTCTCCGCATCAACAGCGGTAAAGACGATCCTGCCGGTTTGATTGCTAGCGAAGCACTGCGCAGCGACATCACCAGCATCAACAAAGCTATTTCCAACACACAACGCGCCAGTCAAATCATCGCTACCGCCGACAGTGCGTTGGGCCAAGTTAGCTCGCTGCTAAATGACATTCGCGGTCTAGTGGTGGAAGCCGCCAACAAAGGCGCACTGAGTGACGACGAAATTGCAGCTAATCAGCTTCAAGTCGACAGCTCGCTGGAAGCCATCAACCTTATCGCTCAAACCACGACCTTCCAAGGTCGCCGTCTGCTCGACGGTAGCTTGGACTTCGTTACCAAGGCCGGCGCTGGCTCAGGCAGCATTAAGGACTTGAAGATCGACCAGGCCAACCTAGGTGCCGTTGGACAGATCTCGGTCGACATCAAGATTTCAACCGCTGCTTCGCGAGCCACGATCAGTACCTCCGGCATTCCTGCCGCCACGACCGGTGTCAAATCTTTTGGCTCGATCAACTTCAGTGCTCCGTCAGCCGCCGACGAAGCGTCTGGAACAATTGCTCTGGCCGCCTCCAACATCATTGGAGCCGAAGCGACGGCTGCATTGACATTTACGAATGCGTACACACCTGCCTTGGAAGCTGGTGGTACGATCAATCTCGGCAGCGGTGTGGAGTTGGATATTGACGCTATCGACGGTGGTGCTGCTGACGGTGCGCTCGGCAATGACACGATCATTGATGTGCAAACCAATACCACAGGCACTTCGACCGCCAGCTACAATGCGACGACGAAAACACTGACCCTGTCGTTGAATGAGGGCTCGAGCGCTGCACAGATCGCAACTGATTTGTCTGCCAACGCTGACTTCACCATCGTCGCCGGTGGTGCCACCGCCAATACCGTCCTGGCAACCGACGCTGGAATTCTAACTGGAGAGTTGTCCGGTGGTACCAACGCCACGGCTCCAACCGCTGGTTTAACTCTCTCTGCCGTCGATGGAGGAGCGGCTGATGGTCTGAAGGGCAATTCGACTAGCGTCGTCTTCACTTCGGGTGTGACCACGCAGGCGACTTACGATGCGACGAACAACATCGTCAACGTAAGTATCGCAGACGGTGCGACGATTTCTCAAATCGCCAGCGCGATTAACACCAACTTGGCTGGAACCTTCCAAGCCTCGAATGTTACCAGCGGGAGCTTCAAATGGGATCCGTTGGATAACGCGACATCCGCATTGTCTGGTGGTACCGATCCCGTCTTGGCATCGCAGTTCATATTGACTGCCAAGAACGGCGGGCTGGCCGACGGAACCAAGGGCAATACGACGAGCTTGGTCTTCCAAGCAGCGGCAACCGGAGCTCCGACGGCAGCCCTCTATGACGCTGTGACGAACCAGCTTACCGTATCGGTAGGCGCCAACGCGAGGACCAGCGACGTCGTGAGTGCCATCAACACTCAGGGAACATTCGTTGCCAACAATGTCCAGAACGGCAATGCACTCTTCAATGCGGCGGACTACGGTACAGCCACGCCATTGACACTTGGTACGGACACAGTTGCCGACGATGTGATTACTGTCACAGCCAAGGACGCTTCGCCTACCAAGGACGGAATCACCATTAGCTTGGTAGCAGACAATTCCTTGGCAGCGGGTACCGCCCTGGCCTCGGTGAATAGCTCTGGCAACATTGAAGTCAAAGTCAGTAGCAATGGCGCTGTGAATATCGGTTCCATCTCCTCGGCTATCAATGACTTGGAAGACTTCACCGCCAGTGTCACCGCGACCGCTGGCGATGGAGCTTACGATATCAATACTGATACCACCGCGACAACCACGGCCTTGGCAGGTGGTATCTTCGGTGGCGGACTTAATGACGACCTAGTCGTGCGTCTGACCGGTGCCACTGGTGCGGAAGTATTCCAGTTCCAGAAAGGTGCTTCGCTCGATAGCTTGATCCAGTCGATCAACCTTGTTAAGGACGCTACCGGAATTGAAGCCGCAGACGATGGTGGAAATCTCAAGCTGAACAGTACCGCCTACGGTTCCGACGGACTAATCGATGTCGAAGTCATCAGCGAAGGGGCGGCTGGCACATTCAAGAGTGGTTTGACCGGCTCGCGTGCCAAGGGGACCGACATTCAAGCTACCGTTAACGGCACCGCCGCGACCGGTAAGGGGAATGTGCTGTCGCTCAACACCGCCACGCTCGACTTGAGCCTGACTGTGGCCGACGGATCCAGCACAGCTATCAACTTCTCGATCACTGGTGGTGGTGCTCAGTTCCAATTGGGACCCGAGGTTGTCAGCAACCAACAAGCACGCCTCGGAATTGGCAGCTTGAATACTGCCAAACTGGGTGGTGCCACCGGTCGCCTGTACGAACTAGCCAAGGGTGGAGCTAAGGCGCTCGACGTCGATGCCACTGGAGCCTCGCGAGTAGTTGACGAAGCGATCAATCAAGTCACCAGCCTTCGCGGTCGTCTGGGTGCGTTCCAGGCCACCACGTTGGAAAGCAACTTGGTTTCGCTCAACGAAACCGTCGCCAACTTGACCGAAGCTGAAAGCTCGATCCGCGATGCAGACTTCGCCGCCGAATCGGCTCGTCTGACCCGTGCTCAAATTCTGGTTCAATCCGGTACTTCAGTACTCGGTATCGCCAACCAGAATCCACAAAACGTTCTGTCGCTGTTGCGATAGTCGTCGAGTGGTCAAGCTTGAAAATTAATCGCCGTGCGATGTTTCACCATCGCACGGCTTTTTTGTCGGAAAGCTAGTAGCTAGTAGCTAGGATGTTGGAATGGGGTGGGGTGGGGTGGCACTGGCCTAGCCAGTGTGCTCGAAGGAAACGAGTTGGAACCGCCATACGATTTCTTAAGCGCTCGCAGTAATGAATTCAAGCCACCACGGGGTTCTCCAGGGGAGTCATTAGTCATTAGTCATTAGTCATTAGTCATTAGTCATTAGTCATTAGTCATTAGTCATTAGTCATTAGTCATTAGTCATTAGTCATTAGGAACCTCTAGCCTCTAGCCTCTAGCCTGTAGCCTCTAAAAAAACACTGATGTTTGCCTAAAGTTCCAACCGATCATTGCCGTAGACCCAACTGGTGTCGCGGCCCTCTCATGCTGCGGAGCAGCCACACGAGCGCAAGCGAAAAACGGGGAAAATCATGGGTAGAATTCAATCTAGCGTCGGACTGGTCACGGGGGTGCAAATCGAAAGCACCGTCGACCAGTTGATGAAGCTCAACGCTATTCCTCGTGATCGTCTGCAGTCTCGCATTGCTTCTTTGCAGGGTGAACAAAAGGCTACCACTGAGCTCATGACTCAGATCGTGGCTCTGCAACTGACCACCGATCGCTTGGGACAAGCTTCGCTCTATACGGCCACCAATGTTACCAGCAGCGATGCCAAACTAATTACCGCCCGCAGCACCGGTAGTCCCAAGACAGGCAGCTATTCTTTCGTACCCGTCCGATTAGCGCAAAGCCAGCAACAGACCAGTTCCCTGCTTGCATCCAGCGATCAGAAGCTCAAGGCAGGAGAGGTTGTAATCCATACCGGCGGTTTTCTCGACACTTCGCTCGCCCTGGATCAACTCAATAGTGGTCAAGGGGTCGCGCGGGGCTCGATCCGCATCAGCGACCGCAGTGGTGTCACTCAAGACATCGACCTACGCTTCGCACAAACGGCCAACGCTGTGGTCGAAGCGATTAATTCGAACGATAAACTGAGTGTCGTGGCCAGTCTCGAGGGGGACCATTTCGTACTTAAAGATGTTTCTGGCAGCTCAGTTGGCAGTCTCAGCGTGAGCGAAGTTGGCAGTGGACGTACCGCCGCTGATCTGGGACTCTCCGGCATTTCAACTAATTCAACCACCGCAGGTGGCAGCGGCGTCCTCACTCTCGGCTCAAGTACGGCTCTGCGGACATTGCTAGATGGTCGCGGACTCGACTTTCCGAAATCTGGTGCGGCGTTAAAACTCGATTTGCAAGATGGCTCTTCCGTTGAATTCACCACTACGCTCAAGGCCGACAAGGCGAGTCTCGGACAGTTGATCGACGAAATCAACGCCGCAGCTGCAGGCAAGTTTACAGCCAAAATTGCCAACAATGGCAAGTCGCTGGAGATTGAGGATTTGACCACGGGGAGTGGCACCTTCGCAGTCAGCAGCCCCAGCGGTAACTTGGCTACTCAGCTCGGTCTGGACAACGCCTCGGCGGCCGGAGTCATTCAGGGTAGCCAACTCATCTCTGGCCTAAGCGATACGCTGTTGTCAAGTCTCGGCGGCGGCCAGGGGCTCGGAGCCTTGGGACAATTCACGATCACCGATCGCAGTGGCACTACCGCCACGGTTGATTTGTCCAGCGCCAAGACACTCAGCGACGTGATCAGTACCATCAATTCTGCGTCAGTCGGTGTCAAAGCTCAGCTCAATGCCACCAAAACGGGACTAGAAATTATTGACAACACTGGTTCCACAGCCCAACAATTGACCATTGCCAATGCCGACGCCACTAACTCGGCGACCAAGCTGGGAATCGCGGCGGCCGTTGATGCCAATCGAGTCGACGGTGGTTCCCTCGCCAAGCAGTTCGTGACACGCAATACGCGATTGTCGGACTGGAACCAGGGGACGGGCTTGACGCTCGGATCGTTTCAATTGACCGATTCGAGCGGGCAGAAATCTGCGATTAACTTGAGCACGCTCAAACCGACGACGATCGGCGAAGTGGTCGATGCCATCAACAAACTATCCATCGGCATTGAAGCCCGCTTCAATGAAACCGGTGATGGATTGCTGTTAGTCGATACGGCTGGTGGAGCAGGGACGCTGTCCGTGGAAGATGTCGGTAGCGGAAAAGCGGCCCAGCAACTCGGCATCGCCGGGACCGGATCAGAGAAGACCGTTGGCGGCTTGCCCGTAAAAGCCATCGACGGTTCGCGTACCGTCCGCATCACAACCACTGGCGAAACAACCGTCGCCGAGTTTACCGAGCAAATCAACGCACTGGCCGGCAGTCCCGTCAACGCCAGCTTGTTGAACATCGGTAGCGACGCTGGCGTGCGGTTGCTACTCAATAGCAACCATGCTGGTCAGCGGGGTCGTGTAGCCATTGGAGGCGACATCGGTCTATCCTTTTCGGAGACTACTAAGGCCCAAGACGCACTGGTTGCCTTCGGTGCCAGCGACGCTAGCGGGGGTGTGCTGCTCTCCTCCTCGTCCAACACTTTTTCAGGTGTCATCGAGAACACTGAACTGACGATCTTGGGTACTGCCAATTCGCCAGTGACGGTAACGATTAGCGAGAACAACGAAAGTATTACTAAGCAAGTCAGTGCGTTCGTGGACCAGTTCAATAAACTTCGCACGAAATACTCAGAGGTCACCACCTTCGATAGTTCCACCAACAGTGTCGGAGTGCTCTTCGGCAAGTCGTCAGCGCTGCGCGTCGACATAGCCTATGGTCGCTTCCTTTCGGGGACTCATCGAGGTGCGGGTCCCATCAATTCGCTGTCGCAAATTGGCGTGCGGCTGAACGATCAAGGCAAGCTCGAGTTCGATCAAGACAAATTTAACTCCGCCATGGCCGCCGACCCCACTGCCGTAAAAGAGTTCTTCGCTGCAGAGAACACAGGATTTTCCACGAAAGCTAAGTCGGTCGCCGACAGTTTAGCGGGCATCGACAATGGCGCGCTACTCAATAGTTCCAACTCGCTACAATCTAAGATTGAGCAACACAGCAAACGCATCGATTCCATGAACGTGCGACTCGACAAACAACGCGAACGGCTACTCAAACAATTCTATGCCATGGAATCTGCGGTTGCCAAGTTGCAACAAAATCAGACGGCCCTGAACCAATTGCAGATCATCCCACCCCTGGGCAGCCAGAACTGACAAGTAGTCGTTCCCTCAGCAACTCGACGAAGCTCTCTGCTTCGCGCTCAATCGACGCCTTATCGAAAACGTTCCGCCTGCCGAGTTCCCCCAGCGCGCGCAATCCCGCACGATCCCCCAGCACTTCCCCCAATCGTTCAGCTAGCGCTCCGGGTGTTTCAGGATCAAACAAATGCCCACCACCCACTCGCTCGTGCATTTCAGGAAAAGCTCCGTGGGCCGGTTGCACATAGGGAACTCCCGCCGCTAAGCCTTCCAACACAAACAACCCCTTGGGTTCCAAATACGTCGTCGGCACACATAACACGTCGATCGAACTCAGAAACGACAACTTGCCTGCGCGATCAACGCTGCCGAAGTACTTGACGCGATTCTCCAATCCAACAGCGGCTAACTTATCGAGTTGCTCCTGCCAATACGCCTCGTACTGTTTCCCAAGCCAGCCCGCCACCGCCAACTGTGAATCTTGCAACGATGGTTGTTGTTGCAAATCGATAAAGGCGTCGACTAACAAATGCAATCCCTTCTCGGGTGCCAAGCGAGCTAGATAGCCAATCGTTGTTGGCCGTTGCTCGAACTCTGCGGTCATAGTCAACCCACGATAGTCACGCGTGTCGATTGCCAATGGATTCACCGCCAACTGTGGGTCGGCGAACCCCAACATGGCCTGCATCCGCTCGCCATAATTGCGGCTGTGGACGACGAACAAGTCGACTTGTTGCGCGAGCTTGCGAAGTTCCACCAGCGCGCGGCTGCGATACGGCTCGGTCAGGCTATCGTAGAAAATATCGTCCCCTTGCAGGATCACTACGACCGGCGAACCAACTTGTCGCTTCAACTCACTCAGGCAGCCCGCGATCAGAAGATTGGAGAAGACAACCACATCAGGTGTTTGCGTTTTCAACCACCCACACAGGCGTCGTACCTCCTTGCGCTGATAACCATCGCGCCCCTTGAGCATCGATACAGTCAATGCCCCCAGGTTGCCAGCCGAGGTACCCATGGCCCGCGAGGCGATCCAACCGACCAGTCGCGGCGAACTTAAAAACTGGTCGGCCCAATTCGGCAACCAACGAATCGGCGGAAAGGCTTGCTCCAAATAGACATTCAAGCCACCGTAAAACAGCCGATCACTACTGACACTCGTTTCATCAGTCATGATCGGTGTATAAGTCGGGATCAAGATCGCGTCATGTCCCTGCTTGATCAGTTCCTTGGCCAGCGCGTTGTCGTGCAAGCAACTACCACACACCATTCCCGCAGCACCAGCGGTCAAGTAAGCGATCTTCATCTAGGCCGCTTCCGACTTTTCCGAAACCTTTTCCAATATCTCCAATAGAATGCGATCGCATTCGATCCCTTCCGCTTGAGCTTCGAAGTTCAGCAACACGCGATGTCGCATGGCTGGCAGGTAGACCCGACGCACATCTTCGAAGCTGACATTGAAGCGACCATCCAGCAGTGCACGCACTTTCGCCGCTAACGCCAACGTTTGTGCGCCACGCGGGCTACTCCCCCAACGCACATACTGGTTGGTGACCCCCTGTGCCAATTGCCCTTCGGGGTGCGTGGCCAACACCAGTCGTACAATGTAGTCCTGCACATGCTTGGCCAAGATCACTTCGCGCACCAACTGTTGCCAACGCCGAATCTCTTCGCCGTCCATAATCTTATTGGTTTCTATCTGCGTGCCACGCGTGGTCCGTTCGACGATCGTATTGAGCTCTTCGCGCGTGCTATAGCCGACTACCAATTTGAAAAGGAAGCGGTCGAGTTGTGCTTCCGGCAGCGGATACGTTCCCTCTTGTTCAATTGGGTTTTGCGTGGCCAACACAAAAAACGGTTTGTCTAGTTGATATCGGTGACCAGCCACCGTGATCGTCCCTTCCTGCATTGTCTCCAGCAGGGCTGATTGCGTCTTGGGGGTCGCGCGATTAATCTCGTCCGCTAAACAGATCTGAGTAAAGATCGGCCCCTTCTGAAACTCAAATGCTTTTCGTCCGTGTTCATTTTCGACGATCATGTTCGTCCCCAAGATGTCGGCTGGCATCAGATCAGGGGTGAATTGAATGCGGCTAAAGTGCAGGCTGAGCGTTTCGGCCAGAGTTCGCACCAACATCGTCTTGCCCAATCCAGGGACACCCTCCAGAAGGCAGTGTCCCCCGACAAACATGCTCGTCAACACACCATGCACGATTTCATCGTGACCCACAATCACTTTGCCAATTTCATCGCGCACCGCCTTATAGCGAGTGCGAAACTCTTCCGCTTGCTGTTGCATCTTTTCGGCAACGTTCGTCATATAATTCTCTTAAGTTTTAAGTTTTAAGTTTTAAGTTTTAAGTTTTAAGTTTTAGGTTCTAAGTTTAAGTTGCTAGTTGCTAAGGAAGGCGCAAGGAGTATTCGTGTCTAACACGGAGCAGCGTTTCTCCATTCGTTTCGAACTGCTTGCCTCCGGAAAAAAGTACACAGCAGAAAGTACTTGAGCAAATCTTCTACCGACTATCTTCTACCTGAAGAACCACTAAGACTAGCACAACTGAACAACCACTAAGCTAGGAGCCAGTTCCCAACGTCTGGAGGTAGAAAATGAAATCAAAAAAACACTAATACTCATTGCGACCTGCTTAGTTGCTAGTAAAAGACAAGTGACACGCGCGAAGATTGCGTCCTCGGCTCCAGCCTCACTGGTATTTCCAAAAATCGATTAGCCAAACGAGCGACTACCCATAGTCCTCACACTGTTCCACTGGGTAGATCCGTGATTTGTCAAATTCATTACTTCGAGCGCTTAAAACATCACATGTAGTTCTTAACTCTTATCCTTCGACATCACTGGCTAGGCCAGTGCCACCCACTCCATCCCCCCACTCTATCACTCCATCTTCTCCCCGTCGCCCTGTTTCTTCTGAGCGGCTTTCTTGGCAGCCAGTAGTCGAGCAGTATAGCCGCCGGGCTGTTCTGGTTGTGCCATGCCTGGCGAAGAACTTGGGCGTTGTTTCGGGTCCATGGCGGCTCCTCCCGACATGGCGTCATCCAGCGTCGCTGCATCGACTCCTTCATTGGCTTCAAATCGAGTGGAAGAGCGGGCTTGCTCCAGCTCTCCAGAGACCTCTGATTTTTTACTGCGCAATCGCTCCAAACTCTGCGTGCGTCGGGCATCTTGCACCGATTCTTCCGGCCACAGGCGTTTGGCGATCCATTTCACTGGATAGGCATAATCAAGTGCCACACGCCGCACGAACACGTCGGCTAACAGTGCCACGGCCCCCAACAATAAACAGAGTGGCCATATATCTTGCATGCTCATAGCTCGCGGCAACCCAGAGCGGTAGGTATCGCTCTTCAGCAATTCATCAAAACTGTTTTGATCCAGTGGCGTGGCCAACTCGCCTGCTGAACCACCCTTGGGTTCCAGCCCCGCCAATTGCTCGAGCATGGTGAAATTGGTCTGACGAATGCGATACTCGTCCGAGAACGGGACGCTAGCACCAGTCGTGATGGGGGCCATCCCAGGTCCTGGAATTGCGTTGATCAAGTAGCTCCCCGCATTGTCCGCCTCGAACGAGCCGACGTAGCGACCAGGTGCCACTTGTCGCATCACGAGCGGCAATGGCTTGAGATCTGGGCCGACCGCAACCGCTTGCATGTCCAAGAAGTTCAAAAACTGATCCTCTTGTGTTAAGGCGTTGACGATCACTTCCACGCGTCCGTTGCCAACATTGGTGGCCACCGTGAACTTCGCATCGGACTTGGTGGGGCGCATCGCCCAACGCACAAGCTGCGAAAAAAACTGATCGTAACCATTCCATTCAGTCCAGGCGGCGCCCCAGCGCTTACCTACATCACTGGTGAAGACCGCCGTGCGCCCTGCGCCATACTCCCAAGTCGCCAAAACAGCTTGATTCTCTGGTTCGGTAGGGTTGCTGGCGCGAATGGGAACTTGCACCAGTGGACTATCCTTGATCGATGTGAGGACAAAGCCAGTCAAGTTGGGGAGCTCGCGCGAGAGCCCCTGCACGATTTCATGCGGATAAGTAATCTGAGGTCGCAAGCCCCCATCGGGCTCGTAGACCAGTGGACGCGAAACCCGCATCGCTTCCTTTTGAAAAATCTTCGGCAGTGCCGTGGGGTTGCTCGCCACATAGTAGTTGCCGCCGGTGGCGGTAGCTATTTTCTGCAGCGTTTGATGCCCCGCCGGTCCGTGTGTCCCCACCGCGACCGTTGAAATTTTGATTTGCGCGCTGAGAAACTGGTTCAGCACACCTCCCGGCGGCGGCGTCGGATCACCATCGCTGATGATAATCATATGCTTGATTGAAGCTGGCGTGGCTACCAATGACTTGAGGGCCATCTGCATCGACGGAGCAAAGTCGGGCATGTCGCCGGGGGCCATCCCACGCATCCTGTTAATCATCGCTTCCCGATTGGGTCCAACCCGCATCATCCCTTGAGGAGACCCCCACAGCCAAGTATCCCCCAGTCCGCCGTACTGTAGTACGCCGCAATAGTCCATCGGTCCAAGTACTTCCAGCGCCGATTGGCCAATCCGTTTTTGCCAATAGTTGCCGTTAGCCAGTTCCGAAGCGTGCAAGATCATCGCCAGCGCTCCGACCGCTTCAATCTTCTTATTCTTGATCTGAAAATCGACCGGCATGGCTTTTTCCAAAGCCGTATTGGCCCAGCCACCAGCACCAAAAGCGTTGGGGCCACCGAGCATAATCAGTCCACTCCCCACATACTCCGTATTGCTAACCAACATCTCGATCTGTTCGTCGGTGAAGTTGGCGATATCTGCCGCCGTATTCCCACTGCTCCGCGGCACCCCCGCCAGGATCACGCAGTCGAAGGCCTGCAATTCGGGCAGAGTCGTGAACATTTGATCGCTGGCTTGCACTTCGACTTCGATATCGCTGCGGCGGAGCGCTTCGATTAGCGGTGCGTACTCATCGGGCGTATTCCAATCCTCGATCAGCAGCACTCGCCCCTTGCCACGCACATAGGTGAAGGCATCCGCTCGATTATTTTGTTGCAGACTATCGTCCTGGGGATTGTCCGGCACGAACTCAGCGCGGTAGGTATAGCCCGAGGGTTGATCGATCGTATCGCGAATCGGAAAGACATTGATGTCCTTGTCGAGTACCACCGGTTGGTCGAGCAACATCTGTTCGCGAGCGCCAACCTTGCGCATTAATCGCAATCGACCTGGAACTGGATCATTGGTCCCTTCTTGAAAGCGATGGATGACCACTCGCGTTTCAAACGGTTGTCCTTGGCGAATGTTCGTTGGCAGGTCGACTTTTTCGACCAGGATCTCGCTCTTAGCTGCAAAGCTAATTGGTACCACATCGATACCAATTCCCGATTCGGCCAATGACTTGGCCACAGGCGAGGCGGTTCCAACGGTTTCGATACCGTCGGTGATGATCACCACGCGTTTGCCGGAGTCTTCTGGAAAAGCGGCTGCCGCTAACTTGAGCGCTGATTCCAGATTAGTTGCGTCGGTGCGCCCCAAGTAGCTTTCGATACCACGGATTACTGGTAGATCGTCATCGTAGGGTGGGAACTCGATGGCCGCCTCGCGACCAAAGACGATCAAACCCGAGCGGTCACCGCGCGCATCTTGTCGATGAGCTTGCACCGATTTGATAGCGTAATCGAGCATGATATCGCGTTTGGCCCGCGCGATACTATCGCTTTGGTCGAGCAGGTAGACGACGGTGAGCTTATCGCTGATCCACACCCATTGAATACCCGCCAGGGCCAGGATGATCAGCAGCATCACCATGGAGCGAAAGCAGAGCGCCGCAATCCGTCTGACTGGTCCCAGCCCAGCCAGAGCGCGATAGCTCCCCATCCACAACCACGGCAGAATAAGCAGCAGCAACAGTAGCCAAGGCGCCTCGAACGAAAACGATATGTTGCCCATGTCGATCGAAAACTGGAAGAGTGCCGCTGGGTCGGGAAATAGGAGAACATACGAACTCACCCAGCATACCGAATTCTAACGCCAGCGGTGGCACTTATCGCTAAATAGTTCCTGCGAGATAAAACCCAGCAGATTGCCCAGCCCTGGCTGAAGGCCAGGGAAACTGTGCGACGCATCCGCGTTCGGCCTGAAAGCCCATCCTATTATCTAGCCCTGGCTGAAGGCCAGGGAAACTGTGCGACGCATCCGCGTTCGGGCTGAAAGCCCAGCCGATTATCTAGCCCAGGCCAAACGTAGCGAGCTTGCGAGCGAAGTGCTGGCCTGGGTCTCGGGCCCAAGAAATGCATGGTCCCCAGCTTGGGTTTTGGCGGCGTATGCCGCCAAAA
>JBGSJT010000540.1:0-3627 GCA_041741715.1 Pirellulaceae bacterium
AAAATGAGGCATGATGGTGTCGGCATAACTGCAGTAGTCGTGTGAGTGCTTCAGTACCTGAAGACAAACTGCATAGCCACCAAAGTAATTGACCAGCAACATTCCCAGGACGGTGTAGCCACGAAATTGATCGAGCGAGGCGAGCCGTGGCTGCTTAGTTTTTACTGGATCGGGAACCAATACCGTGGGAGATGTCGACATGGGTAAAGACCAATTGCGAAAAGAGAACTGAGCGTAGCACGATTGCCCTAGATTATCTCGCCGACGTTACCAACGATAGAGCGTAGGACGACGCTCTGCCGTGAACCTCAGACGCTAGCCGTGGGCGGTCGAAGTGTGAATTGTGAGCCGTGGGCCGTAAGGCACCGGGCAATGTGCGTCGCCCGAAAGAGCCCGGCCGCGCACGCGTCGCGGCTTACGGCAGCCACAGGCCGCTATCGCTTTAGATTCACTTGGAAACGAAAAGAGAGCTCGGGTACTCTCGAGTGGTTCGCCGAACTTTACGCAAAATTAACCTTTCAGGCATTTGACTTGCCATAGGAAACCTGCTCTGATCAATGCGCGCATGTCAAGGTGTGCAGCAGCTTGTCTGGTTGGTGAACGGAGACGACATCAACCAGATTTCAATCGCTGAGCTTGTCGTAGTTAGGCTTCGTGTCATCTGTCTTATTTTGGGGAGTTGGTCTCGTGGTTAAGCGCTATCGTGGGTTCACATTAGTTGAGTTGTTGGTGGTCATCGCCATCATTGGAATTCTGGTAGGACTCTTGTTGCCTGCCGTGCAGGCGGCCCGGGAAGCGGCCCGGCGAATGCAGTGCTCCAATAATTTGAAGCAATTGGGGTTGAGCTTGCACAATCACCACGACACGTTTCGCAAATTCCCCTACGGCATGCTACGACGGCAGCCTAATTTCTTTCCGCATCCTGAAGAAACCGCTGGCGATCCGACTCGTCAACGCCGCTATGGTTTGATGCACCAACTCCTCCCCTTCATGGAGCAAGGGAACTTGTACAATCGTTGGGATCAATTGAACTTTCCTGCCAATCGCAAAGCGACTCCCACTGGTGCGGATTGGGTAGGCGATCACTTCTTCCGCCAAATCGTGCCAACCTTGCTGTGCCCATCCAATCCAGGTGGCCCACTCAGTGAACCAGCGTCATTCCCCGATCCAGATGATGGACAGTATTTTCGAGGTCACTACTATGGTTGCGCAGGGACGCGTGGCTATCCTCGAGGGGGCCTGGTGTCGCGTCCCAGTTTGTACAACCCTTTCGCCCCCGCCACTCCCGACCCAACGCCTAGCGCCTCGGGCTATACGGCTCTCTCCGATGGTGCCTTGCTGCAGAATAAGCAGTTGAACATGGGGGGCCTCTCCGACGGAACCAGCAACACCATCGTGCTCGGTGAGAGGCAATTCTTTGACCCGGTCTTTGATTCGCAGACTTGGAAGCCCGACCGCATTCGCAATTGGGGTTGGACTTGGTTTGGTGCCCAAGGGGATAACTTCCTTGGAACAGGTGTACCCATCAATTTCCGACTTCCAGCCAATTTCATGTCGCTGGGTGGTTCGCAGCAATTGCTATACGAAGATCGCATCAACGCGTTTGGCAGCATGCACACAGGTGGCGCGCAGTTTACGCGTGGCGATGGATCGGTCACCTTTATTTCCCAAAGCGTTTCACCAATTACTTTCCGCGCGCTAGGCACCCGCGCCGGTGGTGAAGTTGTCGGCGAATACGAATAGTAAGCGATCGTCGCTTGCGGGAATTGACTGTCGTAGCTACGTTCGCCAGAACGTAGCTACCCTGCGGTCTGGCGACCACAACTACGATTAAGATCTGATACTTATTTCCCGATCTATGCTTATTTGGACAGCGCCGCTTTGCGTTGGAGTCCAGGCTTTAGCCGCCTTTGGGAAGTTTGACATGCAAAGGCGCCTAAAGGCTGAACTCCAAAGAGCTTACGACGAATTCAATCGCTCAAAGTGGCGCTGTCCAACTATCTACTGAATCATTTTTTGTTTGCGGAGACTGTAAAGTGCTTTTGACATTTCAACACTGCTCGTTCCCTGTGCTGTGCATCGCTCTCGCCTCGCTGGTCGGGTGCGGTGGAAGCGGTGTTGAAATGGCCCCCGTCGAAGGAGTTGTCACCTTAAATGGAAAGCCGCTAGAAAAATTGATGGTTGAGTTTTGGCCCGAGTCCGAAGGGCCGCGTTCGTTCGCAGAAACGGATGCCAATGGACGATTCAAATTGATGACCGACGACGGCAAGCAAGAAGGCGCCGCCGTTGGTTCGCATAAAGTTGTCTTGAAGGATTTCAGTATCTTCAACGACCAAGCGCGTGGTCGCGATGCCGCCAACGTTGACCTTTCCGAAGGACGCAAACCGCGCATATCCGTCAAGTACTCCAATGTCGAATCGACCATGCTCTCGCAAAAGGTCGAAAGTGGAAAGAACAACGACCTGACATTGGAAGTCGAGAAGTTCAAACAATAGTCGCCTAAGCCTAGTACGCCGACAATTCTTCGTGAGCCGCAGGCGCTAGCCTTGTGAGCCGTGGGACTAGGGCGGAGTAGGCCGTAGTAGCCGCGCTAGGAATTGGCTGAAGGGGACGATGTCCTGCTCCACGCTCGCCATTTCCAGTGCCGACATATACGGCTCGCGCTGCTCCACTGGGATCACCGTCCAAGGATTAGCATCGTACGGGAAATAACTGTCGTAGCTACGTTCGCCAGAACGTCGATTTCACGCGGTCTGGCGACCGCAGCTACGTTAAGTTCGGACAGTTATTTCCCGCACGATGCTAACCACCGGCGGCCAGCATGGTGTTCATTAGAAACCGTCCAATACGACCGTTGCCATCCATGTAAGGATGGTTGTGGACAAACACAAAATGCCCCAAGACGACGCGCACCGACGCGTCTTGCTCGGTGGCTAACAAATCGAAGAACGTCGACATGGCTTCACCTACAAATTCGCCCGCCACGGGGATGTGCCGCGAACCGCGCAAGTAAACTCTCCCGGTACGATAACCGGCTAGACTCGTCGGTTGAAGTAAGCCAGCCGAGACGAGTGGAGCGAACAATTCGCGATACCAAACATTGCAATCTCGACGCGCGATTTGTCCCCATGGCTCTCCCGCGATGATTGCCTGGATGCTCGACTTGACTGTCAAGAATGCTTGATAGTAACCACGAGCTGCCAAGGCGTCTTGATGCTGACGATCGCTGGAGTTGCTCTCTGGAGTCCACTGTCCGCTGCGAACTCTCTCGATCAACGTCGGACTGACACGATACCCTTCGATCGAAAGAGAGTGATAGGCATCACCCACAAACACGTCATCGATGCGCTGTATATAAGCATGACCGTCGAGCTGATATTTCTACCGATTCTCGCTAAAGTGGCTCTGTCCAATTAATGAGCGAGCCAATCTGTGTCGCCCGCCTTCAGAGCTCGATTTTCGACACTTCTCGCTGAACGCCACCCTCTGGTTCCCAGGCTCCGCCTGGGAACCCAATGCATTGCAGGCTCCGCCTGCCGAAGTGTCGTTGGTTCCAAGGACGCTGGAGGCGGAGCCTCCAAGACAGTGCGTTCCCAGGCAGGAGCCTGGGAACGAGCCTGTGCGTGG
>JBGSJT010000541.1:0-3968 GCA_041741715.1 Pirellulaceae bacterium
CCAAGCAAGACGAGCGTGATGATCACCGCCGCAGCCTCGAAATACAGGGGCGGCATACCGTTTTCGAAGAACGCTTTCGGAATCACACCAGGCAGCAGCACGACCACCAAACTGAACAGATAAGCCGCCAAGGTTCCCACGACGATCAGCGAAAACATGTTGAGATTCAAACTGCGAAACGACTTTGCCCCGCGGACCAGCAGAGGCCATCCGCACCAAAACACAACCGGCGTCGCCAACGCGACTTGAAGCCAGCCCAACGCTGTTTGGCTCATCCAGTCCGCGACTCGCAAACCGACCATCGGCCCCATCGCGATCACTAGCAAGGGCACGGAAAAAGTGACGCCCACCCAGAATCGCCGCTTCATGTCGGCGTACTGTGCGTCATCACCATGGTCGGCCATGGCGGCATTCTTCGGCTCCAAGTCCATGCCACAAATTGGGCAATCGCCGGGACCAACCTGCTCAATCTCGGGATGCATCGGGCAGGTGTAGATTGCTTCGGAATTGGGTAAAGAGTTCTTTTGCATGGTCGCTGGGCGTTCAGTGTGACCGTTACTGCAGCACGAAGATGCCGGACTACTCGGTTCACGTTTCGCTGCATCTTTCGCGGTTCGCGCCTTCAGAACACCTACCGGATCGTCTTCAAACTTCCGTTGGCAACCGGCGCTGCAAAAGAAAAAGTCCGTCCCGTCGTGTTGACTACGCAATGAATCTTCGGGACTCACTGACATTCCGCAAACTGGATCAATAGCGGTAGTTTCAGTTGTGATCATGGTTCGTCCCGTGTCTTCAAAAGCGGCAGGCTGCAATATACCCCATGATGGTATGCAAGTTGCATACCGCAAAGCTGGCCCGTGAGCAGAAGGCTTCGCCGGGGTCAGATCAGAAGGCTTCGCCGGGGTCAGACTTGCTCTTCGGTTTTCAGGCCAAGTTTCCGTTCGACTTGCTGGCATTACTTGCGTAGCGCCGCAGAGTCCTTCAGTCTCACTTTAGCTCGACGCACCAAGTTTGCTGAACCATCGGGATGAGATAGTCTGAATTCGATCGATAATTCTCGGAGCGTTGCTCCACGGTAACGTCTGCAAAGGTAAGCCACTATGTCTCGGCCATCGGCGGGACTACGGAACTCCGTAAACCCAATCTTTGAATCGCTGGACCTGCGGATCGGTTAAGCCAGTAAGTCCTCCCTTCACGCACTACGAACTTCGGTCGACCTCATCGATGAGACCAAGAGTGAATCGATCGCAATGACCAGCATCATGGAACAGCCTCCTTCGCCCATACCCCGAGCAACCAAGCAGCTCGTAAAGTCCGCTGATTACGAACACTTGTTTGTCTACAACAGAGTTCCAGCGTCTTCTCGACCCAAATCGGCTTGAGACAAATGACGGACGGCATACACGAGGACTCGGGAATCGTCGAACGAGAAAAGGACGCGATGAGTTCGGCGTCCCGAAACCCCGAAATTCATTTGGTGCAAAGGGAAATCGAACGCCACCGCTTCAGATGCCAATGGGTGGCGTTGGGCTTCGTGGGCAAGTCCCGCAATTGCCGACTCAAGCTCGACTAGCCACCGAGCAGCTTGGGCCATTGACCTGTTCTCTGCCCACCAAGACGCAGATTCGAAGATCTGTATCGACGCTCGAGGAAGTATCTGGACAACTCGTGTCAATCAGCAATTCCTAGCTTTCGACGTACATCTGCGAATGCTTCAGAGATTGGCTGTGCCTTGTCCTGTGCAGCATCGGTAATGCCTTGGCGAACGTCCGCTACGGTATGAGCAAATTCGGTAGTTTGCCGCCATTGCCTAACCAATTCCTCGACCGATAAACCGTCATCCCCGGTCTGTACTCGACTCGCGGCAAATTGAACGAAATCGCGAAGCTCTGCTTGGATCGATTGAGTTTGCATGTAGAAAACCTCCGGCCTTAGCGTAACACGCCGTCACTCAGGCGTCAAAACAATTGAAAAAGACGTCATTCAGCGAACTATTTAACAACTTCCGACAGCGAGCCCTCCAGCAGTGATAGATCGAATAGTAGCAAAAGGCTTCGCCGGGGTCACACTTGCTCTTCGGTTTTCAAGCCAAGTTTCCGTTCGACCTGCTGGTATTGCTTTCGTAACTCCGCAGAGTCCTTCCGTCTCGCTTTAGCTCGACGCACCAAGCTTGCTGAACCATCGGGATGAGATAGTCTGAATTCGATTGATAATTCTCTGAGCGATGCTCCACGATAGCGCCTGCAAAGGTAAGCCGCTAAGTCTCGGCCACCGGCGGGACTACGGAATTCCGTAAACCCAATCTTTGAATCGCTGGACCTGCGGATCGCTTAAGCCAGTAAGTCCTTCCATAGGGTAACAAGGAGCCAGCCCAATGATCGACACCAACAAACGAACCAAGGAGATCTACCGCGAACGTGAAGTTTGCACAATTGCGATCATGCCGAATTGGGAGAAGCAGCGACTATTGTGGAAGAGACTTGTCAAACGAAATGCGTAAAGCTCGTGTTACCAGGAAAGGGAACAATGTGCTCCGGGTACTAAGATGCTGGGCGGACAGGCCGGTTGGCTGCCTTTTCGCGACCAAGCGTTTTTGATGCGTCGAGTTTCACTTCGCCCTGCATGGCTTGGCGCTCTTCTTCGTCAATGAAGCCATCACCATTCTTGTCTCCGTTAAAGAACATCATTGTTTGAACAAACTTGGGCATCGGTGATTCAGCGAGTTCTTCTCGACTGATCTTGTTGTCATTGTTGATGTCAAACGTCAACAACAACTGAGCTGGACCCACGCTGTTTGGGTTCCGTCCTCCTTGAAACATCTTGCTCGGATCGAGCAGCAGGCTGTAGGAATCGGACAGTTTTTTGTCATCTGTCACCTGAGTAAGCTGCAAAAGGTCGGCTGTTCCACCTTCAGCGATGCAGTACAAGAAACGATCTGATCGCAGAAATAGTTCATTTCGACTGACTGCCGCTGAAGCCTTGAACGGTGTGTCGTCGCCTTCAATCATGTTGGAAGAGATCAACTTGAATTCGGGTTCGACTTGGAAAACGAAAGAGCCGTTCACCTGTGTCGTGACGATCCATCGATCACCTGTCTTCAGGAGTGAAGCGTACGTCGTGCCCTTGCCGCTTTTTCCGAGCCTCTCGCGCCACAGAGTGTCGCCAGTCGTAGCGTCAGCGCAAGTAAAAATACCGGACGTCGCTACCCAGTAGAGCTTGCCCTCATCGTAGATCGGCGAAGGAATGCCCGGCCCGGCGTTGCGATTCCAGAGAACGTGACTTTGCGTCACATCGCCAGTGCCACCCATTCGTATCGCGATTACCTTGCTGCTCGCCGCAACGTATAAGACTCCGTTTGCTGCAACCGGAGTCGAGGTGATGTACTTTCCCAACGACACCTCAACCCACCAATTAAGTTTCCCTGTGTTGGGATCAAAGCTCCAGATTTCATCGGCCAATGGAACGATTAGTTCAATACGCCCGTCAGTTGATTTAGCCAGAAGAGGTGTTGAGTAGCTGCCCTCATAGAGACTTGCCTCGGCACGCCAGACTTCAGTTCCCGATTGAGCGTCGAGCGCGATCAGAGCTTGGCTTTCGTCGCACGCATTCACGATCACGAGATTCTTGTAAAGGATTGGACTCGCCGCCGAACCCCAATTCGTCGGCCCAGATTCGCTACCAACACTGCGTTTCCAAAGGGGGTTGCCGTTGAGGTCGAACGCATAGACGCCTGACTTGCCGAAGAAAGCGAAGACTCGCTGTCCGTCGGACACCGGTGTGCTGCTGGCATAACCGTGGTCGGTCAGAAACCCTTCGTAGCTATCTTCCGCCACAGGTGACTCCAGCATTCGCTGCCATTTGATCTCACCGGATTTCCGGGCCACACAAACAAGGGATCGCAAAAGCTTCGCTGGCTCGCCCGACGATTGAGCCTTCGGTCCCACTCCCGAAAACGCAGTTACAAAAAC
>JBGSJT010000542.1:0-16645 GCA_041741715.1 Pirellulaceae bacterium
ACTTAATTCGCATTCCGAACAAACCGCCGGTTTCGGTGGCATCGCTGAGGCGGACAGGATTCACGAAAGAATCAAAGTCGAAGTCAGCCGTGAATTCGTCGCGTGGGATCATGTCTGAATTCAACGTAATGATGTACTGAACCGAAGCAACCATTTTCATGTTTGAGCCGAAACAGGCGGACCGCATGAACGATGCCGACGTGCTCGCAAAACGTGACTCGGCTGTCCGTTGGTGTCGCCGTGCGTCTGAGTACGCAGCCGAGCATGGCGGCAAGCCATGGCAATACGTCTTGGTGCCCCATGATGCTGTTGCCGACAATATGACGATCCAGGGGTTAGCTGATCGCTACGCAGTTACGTCAACCGAACCGTTGGAAGAACACGCGACCGAGGCATTGCAATGAGTCGAACGACAATTGGTTTCGGAACTTGTCTTCGTGAGAAGCGAACTTCTAAGGGCTACAGCTTACGGAAGTTTGCGGAACTGGTCGGCGTCAGTGCCACCTATCTCTCGCAAGTCGAACAGGAACACGTCCCAACACCCACGGCGGATCGTATCCGACGGATGGCAGAGTTGCTCGACGAAAACACCGACGAGTGGACCATACTCGCCGGTCGCCTTCCCGACGACTTGGCAACAATCATCATGCAGCATCCCACTCAAATGCCCGATTTGCTCCGCGAAGCGAATGAACTCGATGACGAGCAACTCGGCAAGCTTCGAACGCAAATTAAACGACTGATGCGAACTGCCAACAGCTCGGAAACTAGGTGAAAAATGGAAACTCAAGTTCGTTCGCCTCAAACCGTGTTTATGCAGCCGCAGCGGTTGATTGTGCCGCTGTTTCAGCGTCCGTATGTTTGGAACGAAGAGAACCAGTGGGAGCCGCTGTGGAATGATTTGGTTCGAGTGACGGAACGACTACTTGCGAATCCGCACGCGAAACACTTTCCACACTTTCTCGGCGCGGTGGTTTTGCAGCAAGTGCAGAATCCGATGGGCACCATGCAGGAGCGAACGATCATCGATGGTCAGCAGCGATTGACCACCCTGCAATTGCTATTTGATTCGTTGCACGCGCAGCTAGTCGCGGTGGAGGCTCATGCGCCGGCGATGCGATTAGAAACGTTAGTCTTGAATGCAGAGCCGTTTTGCAAGCAGCCTGAAGATCGCTTTAAGGTCTGGCCGACGAACCGCGATCGACCTGCGTTCAATTCTGTGATGGCGGCTCAATTACCGGTGGACTACGAAGCGGTGGGATTTGTTGATGAACGAATGGTTCAGGCTCATCGTTACTTTGGCGACAAAGCGATTGAGTGGCTCAATGCTAATGGTCCTGAGCAAGTTGCGTCACGGGCCAATGCCATTGAAACCGTGGTTCGCGATCTGCTGCAAGTCGTCGTGATCGACTTGGGAGCGGAAGAGAACGCTCAAGAAATCTTCGAGACACTGAATGCTCGTGGTGCTCAGCTCACGGCAGCAGACTTAATCAAGAACTTCATCTTCCAGCGGCTACTCGAATCGGGAGCCGACGTCGAAGGCGCTTACGAAGTGTATTGGCGTGACTTCGAGTCCGCGTTTTGGGAAACGGAGATTAGCGTTGGTCGAACCAAGTACCCGCGTTCGTCGATCTTCTTGAATCACTGGTTGATCGCTCGAACTGGCGAAGAAGTCGTTGCTCGGGAAGTGTTTACGCGGTTCAAGCGGTACGCCAATGAAGTCGGTGAATCGATGTCGGAGTTGCTGAAGCAGATCAAGGCGTCTGCGGATGTGTATCGCGAGTTCATTCAAAACGGTGCTAAACTGACCGGGCCGATTGATTCGTTGGGATTGTTTGCGTATCGAACTGGCGTGCTGGAAAGCGAAGTCATCAAGCCCACCGTCTTGTTCTTGCTCGATCCGCAGCAACCGAAAATTCCGGCTGAGCAGCTCTCCAAATCGCTTGGCGTGATCGAAAGCTGGATGGTTCGGAGGATGTTGATTCGAGCCACGACCAAGAGCTACAGCCAGATCGTGGCGGAACTAATCCGTTTCCTTCGCGACAAAGACCGCTCAACGATAGGCGACGAGATCGAATCGTTTTTCGTAAACCAGAAGAGTGACAGTCGCTATTGGCCTGACGATGACGAGGTCCGCGAGGAGCTGAAAGTGTTACCAGCGTATCGACGACTTGGGCGTGGTCGATTGCGGATGGTGATTGAGTCCATCGAGGATCACCTTCGCGGCTGGATCGGCACCAAGACGGGGCTGGGTGGCGAGCGAGTCATGCGTGGAAAGCTTGCAATAAAGCACGTCATGCCGCGAAAGTGGACGATGCACTGGCCGCTGACTGAGGGTTCACGAGGCGAAAGCGAACGTGATGCGTTGATTCACACGCTCGGGAATTTGACGCTGCTGACCAATCGCCTCAACTCAAAAGTTTCGAATGGTCCCTGGATTGGCGAGAGCGGTAAGCGTCAGGGGCTGGAGGCGCACGACGTTCTGCTTCTCAATCGCGAACTAATGAAATCCGCCAAGGAGACGTGGACCGACTCGATGATTCGGACTCGCAGCGAATCGTTGGCAAATTTGATTGTCTCAGTATGGCCAACGCCCCAGGGCTACAAGTCGGGATTTACCACCGAGAAAGTCCGTCCTCGCCATCGGCTGGACTTGAGCGACCTGTTGAGTGCGGGCTTCCTGGACGCAGGCTGCACGTTAGCGCCGCGCCAGCAGAAACACAAACACAGAACGGGCGTCTTGCTACCCGATGGGCGAATCGACATCGACAGCACGATCTACTCCAGTCCATCCGAAGCGGCGAAGTCTGTCGTTGGCAGTGCCATGAATGGCTGGTGGTTCTTCCTGGTTGCGGAGAAGCCCAAACGTTCGTTACGTGACGTGCGAGTAGAGTACTTGCAATCCATCGCCGCGGACGCGGACGAAGAAGGCGACGATGAGGTTGATGATGAGTGAACCCCGGCGCTAGTCGAGCCGAGAAGGGGCGGCCCACTGCCTCGCTGCGACTACCGAGGGCTGCGTTGACGATGTTGATCAGTTCGACATCGAGGGCTGGAGATTAAGATGATTGATGACGAGCAAGGCGTCGACGGCTGTGATATTGCCGTCATTGTTGGTATCCAGCATATTACCGGCAAATAGTGCATCAACGTCCGATGCCGATAATCCCGAAATGGTGCCGTTTCGATTGATGAAGTTGATTACTCTCAATGCGTCGATCGGAGACACCTCACCATCGCCATTCACATCTGCTGGCATTGTTTTGTTATGCCATTTATTTGAGGAACGAATCTCCAATTGGGTCGATCCGTAGCTAATTAAGTTCGACGGGACTGCCGCATCGAGATCAATAAGGGTCACTTCGTGGCTGGGAAGAATATCGGCCGGATCTGCGGCGGCGCTGAAAATCCCTACGGCCGTGGCACGCATGGGAATCTTTACAAGCAATACCGGGCCATCGCTACTGTTGCTGCCATCTGTCACCGCACTGATCTCGTCGATCATTCCCGGAGCGTTCAAACTACCCGTCCGTCGATTTACAAAGCGTTCACCAAACTGCAATGGACCGACGAACTGGGCAGTTGCCGACGAAAAAGCAAAATCCAATGCAGCGGAGAAGATTCCACTTGGCATGTCACGTAAGTCCTCGACATTCACTTCAAGAGAAAAGTCTTCACCGACGTTCAAGGATGTGAGGAACTCTCCTTGGGCATTTAAAGGACGGACAGTGTATTCGACTAAAGCCGAAGAGGCTAAGTCGGAGAAACTGGTTGTTATGATAATGTCACGAAAGCTCTGGTCGCCGCCAAACGTCAAGTCCTCCCACGCCAGTTGCCATTGTTCCGATGTAGCACCATATCGCAAGTGTTCGAAAGTGTCGGGGTTTGTATCGGCGATCGATGTAAAGATCAGTGGACCTGAAGACAGTACGTTCTCTGGGTTCAATGAACGCCAAGTATCCAGACTCGCGTTTTGGACAAGGTACCAAACGCCGAAGCGACCAGCGTCGAGATCGATGCTCGATCGATCCCCGTTATTTGAACCCGAGTGAAACACCGTGAAGTGCGTCGCTCGATTTAGAAGCGTTGTCAACCAACCAGTGTCGGTAGGTAACATGCCGTTGACCCGACCCTGTGCGTCATCGACATAAGCAAAGCCTAACTCATTGTTGTATTCAGCAAACCGCTCAGTCACCAACGCCTCCATGCGAATACGGCTCGTGGAGGAGTAGGGTACCTGGAACACACCAGAAGAATTTGAATCAGGCAATATTGCCCCGTCTTCGAGCATCAACCAGGTTGACGTTCGCAGACCACCAGCCATCGCTTGTATCGAAATCGCTCTTGGACTGTTCTCAATTGAGTTAGTTAAACCACGCACTGAAAACTCAACGCTGGAAGCACCCGCGGGAATTGTAACCTGCGCGGGTAGCGTGACCTGATTGACAGCGAAGGTGCTGAGAGACACCAACAGTGGCGATGCCATTTCCTCGCCTGTTCGCGTCACCCGAATGCGTTGTTCCGAGCCTACGCCCGATTCCATCACGGTGCGATTCAGAGGGATTAGCGTCAAACGCGACAAGTTGCCAGCATTCCAGCCCGTATTGCTGGCTGCATTGCTGCTTGGGCGATAGTATGCATCGAGCTCAGCGGTCCCGGTGGCCCCATTCCAATCGAAGCCAAGAGCCTGCCACTGGTTGAAATCTAAATCGCTACCAAGAGGCTGATGGTCAGCGCCAAACAAATCGAACAATGCCGCTTCTCTAGTTTCGTAAAAATTCTGATCGGCCATCAGTTTGCCCATACCGATCGAATTTCTGTACTCTTCATCGGAACCATAGCGGTAGACGCTCAGCGTCCGTCGCTCAGAGTGGTTGTAGTCACGCTCATCGACAATCAAATTGTGCGAAAAATTAACGGTACCGAGCGGATATGTTCCGCGCGGACTATCGACTGTCTCCGTCGGATCATAAGCGAGTGAACCGCTTCCCAATTGCTGCGGTTGGGTGTTGACGATCGTGTTGTATTCGATTGACTCGCCTGCCAATTGATGCGTGCCGCCGATGTCATCCACACGAACACCGCCAGCATCAACCAAGAGATTATGATGTATCCATGAGTTGGGCGCAGCGGTGCCGATTCCGTTGCCACTGACGTTGATGAGCGTGTTGCCTGCTACTTCGAACGTCATGCCTTCAGCTTGCGTCGGGCTCAGACTCCCAAGATGTTTGTACTCCATGCCAAAGCCGGTCTCTGGCTGGCTGTTCCAGACCACATTGTCCAAAACTCGAACATTCATTGAGCCGAAGATGACTACCGGGCGATTGTTCTGGCTTGCTGGTTGATTGCGATCGTAGTTGTCACGCAGCAAATTTCCTTCAATCGTTGTCGAATGTGCATCCGTTAAGTAGATCCCACTCAGATTGTCATTAGCCCATCCATGGACGTCGTGGATATAGTTGTCGCGAATTCCGACGCCTGCGGTATCAGCCAAACGGATCGCGGACCCGTGTGAAGTGACATCGAAACCGACCAAATTGATAAAGCTTGAACCTAAAAGATGAACCGCATTCATTTCGCTGCCATCGGGCGCAAATGATCGCAACTTGGCACCCGGCATGCCTTCGATTGTGATCGGGGCGTCCGCCGTTCCGTGAACATTTCGTAAGAACAACGACTCGAACTTCTCATCGTAGAGATAGGCGAAATCAACTTCGCCCGGCAGGACATAGACCGTGTCCCCAGGCCCAAGCTGCTGATGACCAGCGGCTTGTTCAGACTCTGTGTAGGACGAAACGAAGTTTTCAAAAGAGTGCCAAGCCATCTCAGCACTTCGCCCCGTCGCTGCATCATCTCCATTGATTGGATCAACAAAGAAAGTGTCCGCCACCATAGGAAGACGTGAGAGAAGCGGTTCAAATCTCAAAATACGTCTAAAGCGATTGCAAGCATTCATATTTCGGGACTCCGTGATTTGGGCCAAAAGTTAGAGTATTTCTTTGCGAAAGCCTTTTCCAACGCAGAGCGGCAGCGGGCTTATGCACCCGCCGCCAGGCAACTCGTTAACTATTCGCCGTTTGGTTGCCGATTGAAGGACTCAGTGAGGCTCTCGGCGCTTGAAGCAATTCCGTCGAAGATATTGCCAGCGGCATTTATCCCGCTCTCAGCGCCATGCATCCAAGGTTCGGCGATCGTTTCAGCGCGGCCCAAGAAGTCATCGCGACGCTGTTCAGGACGACTGCTGCTCGACGAACTAAGCAGATTGGCGACGACAAGAAGGGCCACTACGCCCAGAACCGGATAGGCCAACTTTTTTACCAGGCTGTTGCTAGCGTTGTCTTCAGAATGATCGCTCATGTGTGTTCTCCCAAGAAAGTGAAAGTTGCTATTCACAGGGGAAAACGCAGTCGACATCACAAGCGCTCGCAGTTCGCCAACTTTTCACGCATTATTCAACAGGAATCTGAAAACCAGCGATGGACATACGGAGGATACGTCCGACATTTCGGCTAAACGTCAGCTTGCGGGACTAGACGCTACAGTTTGACGACGAAAGTTAACTACCGATCGTGGCCCGTGACTGTCCAGGCTGCCCAGTAAAATGGATGTGCCGCGCCAAAAAATTCACGGCGATATTCGATCATCTTGAGCTGAGCGTTTCGCAACGAAGTGGCACGAGTTTGGCCTGTCGCAAGATTGGCAAAGAAATCGATCATGATTTGCGAGCTCTCGCGATCGGGGACCTGCCATAGCGAGGAAATGACGGACTGGGCACCCGCTAATTGAAACGCTTGCCGTAGGCCAGCAATCCCTTCCCCATTTCTGACGTCACCGATGCCGGTTTCGCAAGCACTCAATACGACCAGCTCAGTGCCCCGCAGGTCGATTCCTATGATCTCAAGGCCAGTTAAGATGCCGTCGTCATCTCCAACGACAGAATCTCGTGAGTTGCAACCAGAAAACAACAGTCCACACCGCAGGAGCGGATTTTCAATTGCTATGCCCTTTACACCGATCGCTATCGAGCGTGACTTGTCGAATCCAAACGAATCGATCGAATTTCTATCGACTTCTTGTTCGGGTAAAAAGAATCCATGGGTAGCGATGCAAACCAATTTCGGCTGTCGCATTGCCTTTGCGACTCGTTCGAGCGCATATTGTCGTGGGAACAACATTGGCTCTTGTCCAGCCCATGCTCTAATACTCGGAGCTACAGCTGTTGCTTCGACGCCAGTGCCTGGTAGTGCACTAACTTTTGGCAACAATGACCTTGCAGCGAAATTGCGACCGGTCGCAGCATTTACTGGCACTACTCGATAAACCGATTCAATTGCCTTGCGTTTTTCAACCGCGGTTTGGTCGAATTGCGGATTTGCAAGAATAATCGGTGCTTTGGTTGCCGAGATCCTCGATTTCACAATTAAGTCGCGTCCGCTGGTCACAAAGCGGATTGAATAATTCTCCAAAAGCACTCTGCTTGGATGATTGGAAACTGGCAAGCAAGCCCAAGGAACAAGCCACAAAGCCCCATCGGGACTGAGAACTAGAGAGTCAGTATCTCGACCAAGCTTGACCAGTTCTGATTCCAAGGGTGTCCATATTCTCGCAGCAAGTAACGTCAATTCCTTCTCCGCAACCTTTGTAGCCTCGTCCTCGCCATTCGTGGTCACATCTGAGACTCCCTGCGAAATGCTGGAGCAAACATTCTTGAGCAGAAAGTCAATTTCATCAGCCTCCCCCAGGTCAACTAGTACCGTTTCGCCTTTCTCTCCACCAAATGTTATCCAGGCTCCGTAGCGGGCAGCTTTCCACGTTTTTTCCTCGCCCAGAGCAGAGAAATCATATGCATCATAGCGAGCAAAGTCGACAAACGCTGAATTGTCACTTAACGTCTCGCAAATCTTGGAAACCTCAACCCAATCTCTATTCTCGATCGCACCATTCGTCAAAGAAAGTTGTTTTGAAAGTTTCTGCTCTTGATCGAACAGCTTATCGTAAAAACTTCTTTTCGCGTCAGCTTGCTCGAGATTCGATACTGACATCGCCAAACCCGAAAGTTCGCCTCGGACCTGTTGTAGTTGTTTTGCTATCGAAGCCAACTTTGGATCAGTACTGTCACGGGACAAAAGATTACGCTGTGCGATCGTCTCTAATCCGACAGCTTTCCCGTTAATCAACCAACTGGCTGAATAATTTACGATAGACTTGTCACTTACATGCTCGTTGCCAAACGAGAGAGCAGCAAAAAGATCCGACGTAAACCTTTCTTCGATATATTTTGCTTGCTCGTTCTCCGAAAGAGATGGTAGAATCCCAGAACTGTACATGCATCCCGCTCGCTGAGCTCGATCAATGAGATTAGCCGCGTTGGAAACTTCGTGTTTCTTTTTGCTGAGAACGGCTAAACTAAACATTCTTGTACTGATAGTTGGATGTCCTACTGGCAACGACTTTTCCGCAATTTCCAGTGCTCTGCGAAGTAGTGGTTGCGCACTGGCTAAGTCGTCAATTTTGATGTAGATGCCACCCAAAACATGGGCAGCATTGCCTGTTTCCGGATGTTCTGGACCGAGACTATTCTCAAATGTTTTCAATGCGCTCGAAATGAGTCGCGTGGCAGAATCGAAATCTCGCTGGTAGGCTTTTAGGTTGCCTAAGAGCACTGCACATGCGGCTGTCGTAGGGTGCCCAAGACCAAGCCCCTGATTAAAGCTTTCATGAGCTCGCCGAAAGAGCGGCTCTGCTCGGTCGAATTGTCCGTTATCCATGTAGAGCGTTGCTAAATTACAAACAGTTGTTGCAGTACTGGGATGATTGATGCCAAGTGAATTCTCCTTGATTTGTAGTGAGCGTTCCAATAAAGGGAAAGCTTTCGCGAAATTTCCTTGCAATTGATACAGATTCGCTAGATCATTCAGAACTCCAGCCGTAGTAGGGTGAGTCGGGCCAACGGCTTTCTCCAAAGAATCTTTCGCTTCCATATACGTTCGTTCAGCGGCCGCGAGATCACCAATCGTCTCAAAATGCCCCGCAAGTTGCTTGAGGCAGTTCGCAGTGTCAATGTTGTCCTTACCGAGTTCCCTTTGAAAAATCGCCAAAGCACGTTTTATTAAAGGCTCAGATTCAAAAAATTTCCCTTGCAATTCTTTGGCGGCCGCATAATTGCTGAGAATAGTCGCAACCTTCGGATGCTCTGCACCATAGTTGTATTCCATGATCGTCAATGATTTGAGAAGCAACGGCTCCGCAGCGTCAAATTTTCCCTGCTTCAAATACAATTCTCCTAAATTGTTCAATGTCGCAGCCGATTCTTTATCATTTGGTCCAAGGGTCTTTTCGTCGATCTTGATTGCACGGATCAGAAGTTTTTCGGCATCTTCGTACCGCGCGATGTTGCTGTACATGAAGGCCAGATTAACAACGCTAATTGAAACTTCCCGATGTTCCGGTCCGTAAATGTTCTCGTAAGCGTTTAGAGCTCGCTTCGCCAGTTCACATGCCTCATCGTATTTACCTTCATTAAATCTCTGGGTAGACAAATCTTCGAGTCTTCGAGCTTCCACGACTCTTGCTTGATCCGCATTGGACAACTGCCGGTCGCCGCTTTGGGCAAACACCGACCCGCCAAACACAAATGTTGCCCCGTGAATGAACATCACAAAAAGGCATCTCGTGCGAAACACTTCACAAACCATTGCAAGCCTCAAAACAGCACTTGGTATTAGATGACGATATAATTAGACATAAACAATTAAACCTTGACGCTCCTTTCCAAGTTAGCAATCTGCCATTCTCAAAATGGAGTTGTCCTGTTAGCCCGCTTGTCTCTTCCGTGGTGCATTTTTAACAGCCGTACGAGATGTGGCTTTCAATTGTAAATTAAGTTGCGTAGCTGCATCGATTGCCTTTTCATTTAACGCGACTTTCGTGGTCGCATACATTAATACACAAAAGGATGTCTCATGAGATCTCAAAACAGCGAATTCTAAAGTCTCAATCTGTGAACTACTCTTGCTTGACGACATTCGACAAGACCGTTTTGTAAACTGCTCTTGCTCGATTGAGTCGCCCCAAAGTGTCTTGCGTTGTCTGGTCGACATAGCCAGCGGCTGCAATTCGACTAGACGCGTAATTTGCTTGCTGCCAAAGTTTCTCCACCTCCTTCAGCGATTCACGGATCGTTTCTTCGCAATGTTCGCGACAGACCGTAAGCGTCAGAATGCACGCCGTCGAGTTTTCTTGCTCAGTCAATATGTCAGTCGTCCAGCAGTCTAGCACCAGCTTTTGCAGCAATGGTTTGCCAACTTTCGGTGCAAGCTCCATGAGCCGAACAACGCTTTGCATCCCCATTACAGGATCGATTCCGCCCCAAATGCCTAGCGTTGCAATCGATTCGTGACCATCCAAATAAGAAGGTTCGGACTTGATCGCATTTTTAAATTCACTCAAGGCGTCGTCAAGCGTCGCGAGTATGTTTGGCCGATGTTCAGCCAATTCACTCTGCTTCAACTGAGCAAAACCGAGCATCCCAAAACCGTAGTCGGATTTCGCTGATCCGGCGTACCAGTACGCATCCGCCTTCAGCCTTCCATCGGGCAGTTGTTCCGCCAACAATAACGCCTCTCCCAACCTCTGGTTGGCCGGAACGAGCCGTTCGATGTAGGTGTTGATATCACGAACATCTGACCCCCACTTTTTCAGCTTTGAACTCATTTCTGCGATCTCCGCCCAGGACAAAACGGCTTGCGCGGCCACGGCATTCTGCCCCAGACCCGTCGCTTTTGTTGCGGTCTCAATCGCAGTTGCAAAATCCTCTGCCTCAATTTGAACACGTGCAAGTTCAACCAACGCAAGCGACGATACAGGCTCAAGTTCAAGGGCGGCTTTCAGATCTCCTATAGCTTTCGCGTCATTGTTAAGGTGTCGATGCATTTCAGCGCGAACTAGCAATCCCTCCGTGAATTTTGGTTCCATTGCCAGCAACTCGTTGAGTTCAGCAACCGCGCTTTCGTAGTCGCCCGTTGCTGCTACTTTCTTTGCTGCCTCCAATCGCGAAATCAACTCTGCTGATACCGCTGGCTCTTCTCTCTCGGTTTTTGTCACCGATTCAATAGTGGGCTTCAGCTCGGTAGCAGTGATCGGCTCGCTATCTCTGGTCAGTTCGGCAACTGTGAGTGGTTGGGTGACGGCAGTCGGTTCCGTCACAGAAAACGGCACGGTAGGCGTGTTCAATTCAATTGGCGAGTCCTGAGCATTTATCGCAACAGGCTTTTCGACCGCTGGCGAAACAATCCTCTCGGAGTCTCCACTACAGCCAGTCATCGCTATCGCCAGCGGCAACATGCCCAAAGTGATTAATACCTTGCTGTCAATTCTAATTGCCTTGGAAATTCCTTGCTTGTTAGACATAGTTTTTATTGCCTTGGAGGAGAGTTGCCACCGCTCTTTGTAGCGGTGTTGATGAGGGGGATGGTTGATCACTTGCCGCTAGTCACAGGAGTTAGCAAAACTGCTCGCGACTCGCCGTTCTTTGAAGCCGTTGCGGCTATTTGACCTTGGTCATTGATCGATGCGGCCAGTTGTAAATGCCAACCATCGGCTTGGTCGATTAACTCATTCAGCGGATACTCGATACTGTCGATCCAGATGACTGCCTGTCGCGGGCCATTGCTTGTTCCTTCTCCACCAACGATCCAGCCAAGCTTGTTGACCGACATCGCGTCACTCGAAGTACCTCGCATTCGAACGACGCTAGTTGTTTGAAGCTCGGTCATCACTTTGTCCTTCCAAACAAAAGCACGGTGTTCACCGCTTGCCGTCTGCGCGTTGCCGACGACAATTCCAGCGTCGTTGATATCCAGTGCCTCACTCTCAGCTCCGCCCAAAGTGCCGAGATCACGAATCTTTTCGCCACGGCCAATAAAAGCGTGACTTTCTCCGCTCGCTGTCTTCGCAGTTCCTGATACTACGCCAGATTCATTGATTGCCGAGGCTCTGGCATCCTTCCCACCTAAATCAGCCAAAGATGTGAAACTGCCGTTCTCAAACACCCATGATCGCACTCCTGATTTTTCAAATGTAGTTCCCACGACCTGCCCCTTCGAGTTGATTGCGGCGAGCATGTGCAAAACGTTGGCAGGTTTTGGGTCTAATTCAGTGAGTCCGTTGATCTTCCAAACGTAATTTCGAGAAGCGTCTCGATCATTCGAGACGGCGGTAGCGACCCATTCGCCAGCATCGTTGATGTCATGTACCAACGAGTCACCAGGCAGTTCAACGATTGTTTGAACGCCTGATTTCCAGATGCAATGTACGGGGTGTTTGCCTTGCTGATTGATAAACCCTAGAACGATCCCCGTGTTGGACAGCCGTGTGGCCACCGTTGGACGCCCTTGAACGTCATTTAGAATCGATATTCGATAGCGGGGTACAGCAGACTTTTTCGAAGTCTGTGATGCGTCGTCGCTAACGGATTTGGGCAGATCTACTTCAGTCTGTTGCTTATTATCCGAGATGCGAACGGCGTCTGGTCGACCTTCAGTCGCAACTCTAAACCCAATCAGCGACATGCGATGATCTGGGTCGGCACCACTTCGACAAGCAGAGCCTGCACGCGATGGCTCGCCAAACCAATGCCCGCCGCGCACCACATATTGCTTAATTGGCGGTTCTGGAGCTTCCGCTTCTGGTATCGGCTCAAACGCATCGAACTCGCTGCTGCACCATTCAAGCAAATTCCCATGCATATCGTGCAAGCCGAAACCGTTTGCCTCGAACCTACCGACTGGGGCGAAGTATGGATAGCCATCGTCGTAGGCCAGGCCCCACGGTAGCCCAGGTGTGACTTTGGAGAGTGACACGTCGGCAACATTGGCAAAGCCCTCCAGAGTCTTCTCGTCGTCACCAGTAAAGAAAATCGACTCCGTTCCTGCGCGACAACAGTATTCCCATTCGGATTCTGTGAGCAATCGATAATCAACTTTTTCCGATTTGCTCAGCCACTTGCAAAACGCATTTGCATCGTTCCAACTGACGTTACCTACTGGGTAATCGTCTGCTACTTGGAACCCGTAATTTCGCCAGGTAAATTCGGGAGATTGGCCCCACCTGCCGTCTCGTGTAAGTCCAGTCCCGCCATTTCCATCTCTTTCCGCATCCGTCTTATATCCCGACGCTACGACGAACGCTTTGAACTGCCCGATCGTGACTTCATTCGCGGCGGCATAAAAATCACGCTCGATTAATACCGATCTCTTCGGCGGACTCTGCAAGAGGAATTCGAGACGTTGATCGCCTGGCAAATCCATCGACTTAAGGAGGAACTCTGGACGATCCATTTGGCCCATCGTGAAGCTGCCGCTAGTAATTGGCAACAGCGAAATACCAATCGAATTTGTCCACTTGCTACGAACAATCGGTCGTCTTTCTTCTTTTGGCGTCGTCGCTTTTGTTTGATCTCGATTCTCATTGGCGAATCCAAATTCAACTAGCTCAACAATAGAGGTTCCCGTACTAGTTGTGTGAATCCGTTTTACCAACCCATCCAATGGCACATCTTGTGAACGCCAAATCTTGGATTTGCTGTCCGGTCCGCCGCGATCGGCTTTCAGCGAGAACGATTCCCATTTGGTTTCAAATTCTCGACCGGCCATCGCTATCGTTTCTTCGCCAACACCGGAAGCCGTAATCGGAAAACCGGGGGGATCGAAGCCAAGGCTTTTGAGAATCGTATAAGGAGCTCGCAAACTAACAATCTTCTCGGACTCAACGACATCACCGCCACTCAATGTCAACTTGTTTACGAGGACAACGCGGTCGTCGTCTTTTTGCGTGACAGTCTCCGTTTCGTCCCTCGTCGACTCTTCAATAAACGATACGGAGGGCTTCGAAGTCCACTTCCTACGTACCCAGTCTCCGACTTCCGCATTCTCATAGGGATTGGCCGTGACTTGATCTCGAACATCCTGCGCGTTAGCAACATGGTATCCGCCCGAATTCGGAACACCGAGAATTATCAAAAACGTTAAAATTCGCATCAAACTGTAACCTGAAAAAAATGGAAACACCGATACTCTAGATAAAACACGAAGCCAACAATCGCTTTAAAACAGAACAGCGATCGGCGGAGGAAACTTTTTGACTAGGGAAACATCCACCAGTAATGGGATCTGATTGCCGATTCGGTTGAGAAGAGCCAAGGCCCCACGACCATGCTCCAGAGCAACCAAAAGATCAGAAATGTTACTAAAAGTCGAATGAACCAAACGGGAAGTAGAGCCATGATAGTGACCGGTAGTTCTAGGAACCATAAAGGGTGGCGGAGGTGAGTGTGCGCGGCCGTTTTCAAAGTTTAAACGGGAACGATCGGCCAGCTGTTTGCACGGTTTGCGATATCCACCTGCGAATTCGATTCAATCAAAAGGTAGCTCTCGCAGTGCGCGCAGACACCAGGGGAAGGCGTCTTCAAACTGATGAAGTCGCCAGGTGCCAGATTGGGAACGACGTGAGCATGTCCGCCCATGTGTCCGCCTCCTAATTCCTCGACGTGACGCCCGAATAGCTCCGAAGCGTAGGCGTTCGTCTGTTGGTCACTGTTCTGCAAGAAGATCTTAGTCTTGATGTTTGCGAGCAAGCTCATCACGGCATCCTTCTTGTCGCCTTGCATTGTCAGGTTGTTCATATTCTGGGTCGCGACCAAATTACAGTGGTCAAATTCGCGAGACACCGCGAAAAAGCGAGTGTCGCTTGCCTCTTGGTCGCTTGTAAAGAACTCCTGAAATTCATCTGCGAAAAAGAACGAATACTTTCCACTGCGAAGCTTCTTCTTGCGAACCTCCGCAAAGAACGACAGCTTCAGTAACAGGCCAAGAGACCGCCCTGCTTTTGCCGCCCTCGCTTGGGGCAAGTCAAGATAGATGATCTTTGATCCGCTGGTCGCATTTGCCAAACTGACGGTGGACGGGCCATTAATAATTGACGCGGCGTCATCAGCGCACAAGGGATTAAGCATGTTGTTCAGCGTACCCAAAACGCTGTTTCGCGTGTCCTCGGGCAAATTGGCGAACTCGTTACAGAAATAGACTCGGCAGCGAGAAACTGGATTGGAACGATTTGCATTGGCGTTCTCCCCCGGGAGTTGATTTACCATTTCGGAAATAAAGTCCCCATCATTCGCCAGGCGATGAATATTCTCTATTGTCGGCGGTTGTTCTTGTCCACCCACAAATCGAAGCAACGTGATTGCGTTCTCAACGAAGCTTTCCGACTGGTCGGCAAAAAAGCTCGTGTTCGTGTCTCGCTGGCCGAGAGCTTTCATCGCGGAAACGAAACGCGAGGCAATTTCACTTGCCGGTTCATCGCTATCCAGTGGATTCCATTTGTGTCGACCGCCGGGTGAAAGCACAATCAGGTCCTGCTCTCGCGAGTGTTTCGCACAGAGACGCTGTAACTTATCTAGATAGTCGCCTTTGAAGTCGAGGACTAGCCCACCCGCAGCTTGCGTTTTTGACATCAGCTTTGATGAAGCGACAAACTCATTGAGAAACGCGTTCATCACGCAGGCCGTCTTTCCGCTGCCGATACTTCCGAAAGCAATTAGGTTCTGCGTTAGAGCGGCGAAGGTCCAGGGGCGATTCCCAGCAAGAAAGCCATTTTTAGGAGGAAAGAGAAGAAACTTTCGATCAGGTGCAGAACCCTTTAGTTTCCACAAATCACTTGTGCTCTTGGGCTGGTAGAAATCACAAGTAGCGATTTGCCGCCGTAAAAATCGGTAGTGTTTGAACATGCTGTTGAGACTCGCCGGAAACCAATATGCAAATGCGACCAAGCCGACAACAGATGACCACCATATCAGCCCGTTTACCCCGAGCATGATTCCGGGAAGCGTGAACCAGCTCGAAACAACGGAGACGCTCGTCGAGATAGTCAGTACGACGAGTATCCAAACAACGGAATTCAAAACAAAATCAAATTCTTCGACAAGGTTCTTCCATGCGTTCTCCATTGATGGCGGAGCTTCCTCAAAACGCCAACGATTGAGCGTTGAAAGAAATCTCGGGAGTGTGTTTTTGGTATGCAACAAAAATCCCGTAGCGCACACGAAATAGCCGCATGTGTAGATAAGTCGTAATGTGTCTCGGTCGGACCCATTTTTGGGCGTAAGTTCGATGTAGATCAATGCGGCGAGCCAGCATGTCGCGCCAACCACAAACATGGAAAACGCTTCGACCACTCTGCTGCGATTCGGTGTTGCGGAAACAACCATGATGTTGACCTACTTAGCTATGTTTACGTTGTAGTGAGTACAGAGTCACCAAAAAAGCGACGGCGGCTTGAGCGAGCATCACGCCAATCCAGAAACGTGAATCGCCAGGAAAGCGCTCGGTTGCGGCTCGAATTATTTCCCAGCTCGTCCGAAACCCGGAATACGCGGTGATGGAGGATTTGGCAAACCAAAGATTGGCCCCTGCTAGCGGGGCGACCAGACCTGCGAGGATAATCTGCGGTATAAGCACGATTGGGACCGCTGCGATTGCCGATTCCTCGCGACGGGCAGAGGCGGATATTGCGAGACCGAAAGCCGTGCCCACGATCGAAACCACCGTTACAAGTGAAATCCAGGTATTTCTGTCGCCGGGCAACTCAC
>JBGSJT010000543.1:0-10393 GCA_041741715.1 Pirellulaceae bacterium
CGTCCCCACGCAAAGCGGAACCAACATCGTTACGGAGATCAGCATCTACGGCATATTGAGCTTCATTTGGTCGAGGTTGATAGGTAAGAAACACGCCCGCGGAATTGCTGCGATGAACGAAAAGCTAATCGAGAGAGCTCGAGCATTGAGCGTGGGTTGAGTTACCTCTTGTTATGCCCTGGCAGCGGGACCAAAGTTGGCTTGGTCGATGCCATACCCCGCATTACCTTTCCCATGATCGCAATTCTTGCCCAGCGAGGGAGCGGGAGCATCGAGTAAACCAACAGCTTGGATAGAAATCCTGGGAGCACGGTTGTCGTTCTCCCCAACGCACTGGGTATCTCAGGTGCGATTTTCGTTGGGTCCAAAGCTGCTCCCATTTTCATGTTTGCCCTGGATGCAAAGCCTGTTTTGGTCGGCCCGGGTGCTACAGCCAAAAGGTCAATGTTCTTGGGTTTGAGTTCCGCGCGGAGGCCTTCCGCCAGCACCTGCACATAGCTTCTGATCCGAGTCTTCTGGCTCAGAAGTACCGCTGTTTTCGTTGGAGGCCCGCTCTGACACAAGTGCTTACCAATTGGATCCCGTCTCGAAAAAATCGAACAAAGGCAATCAGTATAGTCTGTAAGCAGGTTTTGATATCACAAGGTTGCGGATGATCGAGTAATCAAGAAGGCTGGGAGGACCATGGGCCTCCCGAAGCCCATCTTGAAGTGAAGTTTTGCTTCAAAGAAACAGCTTGGACTAACGGCACCAAGAAAGTCTGAATCTCACCCACTAAATCTGCAAATGCATCGGGTGCACCGGTCAGCTTTGACTTGCGAACAAATGCAGTCCACTGAGTTTGCTTAACCGAGTCGTCAAGGAATGGAGGCGAGAAAACGAACGGCTCGGAGTCGATCCTCGTGCCTCGATTCGCAAAAGTTCTCTCAATCGCAAGGCGGAGAACCTCGCCATCAAATTCAAACTGACGCAATAGAACGTGAATGTCGTAGAAGTCCTTCATACGACTGTTGAGTTGCCCTAGTTTGACCATCGCTTCAAACTTCTCAGCGATGACCGTCTCTTTGGGATAGCCTTTCAGACGTGGCGTTTCAAAATCGAGCATGGTTGGATAATCAATGACCGTCGCTGTCGGGTAGATCACATCGCCAAAACCGATATCGATTTGCATGGGCAAACGCGCATTTTGAATCATGGCCACAAAAGTCACTCGGACTCCGGAGTACTCGGCGTTCTCTTTGATGATCGCTGCGTGAACTGAGTCGCTGAGAAACTCAACGCCATCGGATTCGACGGTTTGTCGGCATACTTCTTTGATCATGCCCGACATCGCATCAACGGAATTTTCGGCGCGAGCCAGCAGATCGATGTCGCGAGTCGCTCTCGACTGAGGCGATCCCCAGACCGTGAACATCAACGCGCCCTTCAGAACAAACCGATCTGCATATTCGGACTGCGAAAGCCGAAACAAAAATCGCTCCATGACGAAATATTGCATCAACTCTTGCAGCGGTCGACCAGACTTTCTCGCGAGATTCTCTAGTTGCCCACGCACTGAAGCCGGAATGTCGCGGGTCATAAAAGTGCCTCAAGATAAGGACGCATAGTCTTGGCAACTCTGAGCTTTGTCGCATACTCCATGATCAGATCGACTTTCACGTTGCCCTGCGCCATGTAGAACTTGAGAGCTTCGATCGCGACATCGAGCCCCACTTCATTGCGCCGGCTAAAGCAATCTGCGAGAGTCTTCTCGCGAGCGTACACGGATACCATTTTGCCATCGACCGCGTGTTTCTCAATTCCCGCTTTAAATGCCACATCGGTCAGACGCGAGACGCGAATGGGCGGAAAATCAAGTCTTGGCGGTTCGCTGTTTCGAGGAATCGCGATCCAAACTTCATGTGGAATCTGGGTAGTCAGTTCATGGAAGGAAAGTGCCGACACAAGATAGATCACCGCGTTAGGAGCTTTTGCTGCCACCGTCACCAGATCCGATTGGCTTAGCGGAGCCATTTCAGCTAGACGATAGAGACCTCGGGCCATTTGTACTACGAGCCCAGAATCTCGCATTGAGTAGAGAGTGTTTCTAGTGATTCCGGCACGCACGATATCGGCCATTCGCATGATCCCGCCATGCCGCCGAAATAGATCGGCAGCTCGCGCAGAAGCGGTATTGGGAGCAGGTTGAAGCACGGTACAAAACACCTCCTAAAACGAAACTCTGGAGGTAATTTGTACCACGAGACTGAAAGAAGTCAAGTTTTTGCCGACTAGGGGCGAAGGACTGTCGAATCCATTAAATCCGCTTAATGGCAGCTTCCCGGCCCTTACTATTAACCTCGCGGTCGGGAATGAGTCCGCCCGAATTTCAACTTCTCTGTTTGCCAGTTCTCGCAGAGGAAACCCTGTGAAACTGACCGCAGTAGGTGATTCGATTAAGCCGGTGTCTTGCAGTAACGCAAAACACCGGCTTTTTTCGTATTTTCCCTGCAATCTTCCGGGTCGCGACCACTCTCCAGAGACTCGTTTTCCGGTCGCGACTCTCGCCAATTCGGCCCCTCTCTGGGGGCCAGCCAGAGACAAATACTCTCAGAGTCTCTGGGTTATGAAAACCGCCGGGTTAACGACTCTGGGTAATTCCCTTTCCGACTCGCTCGGGATTCTTTTTTTTGGCTGGTCTGGCTCACTGAGTGGTCCCCAGTCGGTAAACCATGGGGTAATGGGCTGCGCGACTGTTACGTCGAAGATTAGTCGACAACCAACACCGGCTGGTAACCCGGTGGGACCAGATGTTTTTCGATGACTGCCGACCTGCCTCGTAAAAAAATCGCTGTCCAACGCAAAACTTTGGTGCGATCAATGAAAAGTGAGATGCGTACCACGTCGATTTGTAAGTCGATCGGTCTGCGAGCGTGACTCAGCTGGTCAACAGCCCAAAAATCACAATCCTGAGTGCCGAAGGGACCGGCACCTTTAAATCGGCAGCGACGAGTCGTCAGACACGGCTCAACACAACCTATGGCTGGTCTTTCGGAGCTGATCGGATTAGGCGTGCCGCGTCGTCAAGCGATCCGGCATGCCAATGGTCGCAAGGGCCCGTGGCACATGTCGAAATCGATTGCCACGGGAGTTGCGATGACGAACGCCTAGCTAGCACTTCAGGTGGTTATCGATGCGAATTGTTGTGGCTCTGGAGAGCTCGGTCATCCCCAAGATAATAAAAGGGGTAGCCGCCATGAAAGCAAAAAAGAACGGGATGAGCATGTGGGGCTTGAAACCCTCCACCCGGAGCATGATAACCATGAACGCCGTAACCATCCCCGGAAATAGTAGCGCTACCAACATCAAAAGTATCCCAAGTGGCTTCGATCCCTTTGTGGTGTGCGTGACAGGCAGTCGTTTAAGATCCAGTTTCAATGACCTGTTTTGGTTGATATTGATATTTAATGAGCCGACCAAAAGGGTTGCCTCGTCTCTGGATATAGTTTGACGGATTGTTGGCTAAGGTGCATTTCAACGGGGCGCTGAAGCTGCATGAGGACGACTACAACGACTTCTTTATTGAAAGCTCTGCTTCACATCCTTATTCATTAAGACAACTACTGACCAAATGCCAACAGGAAGACCGATGATACAGCAGCCGGGGTGCCGTATGCGATCATGGGCTTGCATACATGGCCTCAAACGCTTTCAGGTCCTCCGGAAGATAGTGGCGAGTTTGGAAGGCGGATTGCCTCAGTCGCTGGTTTTTTTCTCGTTTTGAGCGAAGGCAGCCGCCGCAAGTACAGAAGCAGCTAACTGCGTTAGGATGTTGGGCGGGAGTTTCGGTCCTACCGGCCAGCCAGCCGGCCTCTTGGAGAAACTGTTCGTGCGATGGATTTTCTTCGGATAGCCGATCCAGTTCTCGGATCACCTCTTGCCAAACGCGGTGAGCGTGCGGGCGACTTTTAGATCCTAATAAAGTTTTCCAAGAGCGTATTGGGCGTCAACATGTCGAGCTTTCGTGCCGTATTAGCGCGATTCTCGGGCAATTTCTTGTGAAGTATTAGCACCTACGGTAGCGAAGCATCTGCCTCCGCGTTTAGTTTCAAGTCTGCCTGAATCAATCCCACTGAATAGTTTACTGCGGCTAGTAGTTCCTTAGCTCGTGTATCTTCAGAAAACTTATTGCGAGATCCACTGTGTGGCTTTGCAATCGTTTTTTGATCACCAATTGCATTGATATCTGCAGGTATTGTTTCATCAGGCCCATGTTGAGTAGGCTGTGCACTGCCGATCTCTCGTTTCAATTTCTGAAAGTCTTCTCGTTCGCGGAACGGATCCCAAAGCTTATCGTTTCTCAGAGCAACCGCATCCGACCAGCCTAACTTGATCGCCTGGCGAAGCGTCTGCACAGCCAAATCAGCATGGCGTTGGCGCTCGTCTTGGTTATCAGTTTCCTGGATTTCGGAAGAAGACGCGGTGCCATGCGCAGCTAGCCAGGCATGAATTGTCGCAGCTTCATAGTACGCCTCAGGTGTTCCACCCGTCGCCTGTGACAGCAAGTCGAGAGCGTCGCGCCGGTTACGACTAGCCTCTGTGTTCAACCCCAACTGTTGTTGATAATGCAGTCTTCGTAACGGCCGAGCCTAAAATAGACTTCCGCGAGAATAGACAGCACCTTATCAATGTCGGCGTCCGCTACGTTGTCCTGCAGTTTCACCAGACGTTTGACCGCGTCATTATAGGCATTCGTAGCGAGCTCGTCTTGTCCCAGTTCTTTGTGGATTCGACCAATTCGGTATTGGGCTGAAGCCAGTTCGATCTTTAGCGACAGATCATCTCCCTGCTCCTTGAACAGTTCGCCATAGAAGCGAAGTGCAGCGGTCAGCAACTGAATTCGCAGAGGCTGTAAACCAGGCGACGACAATAGTTCCGCTTCGGTGACCTTGCTCAAGTATTCGTCGACAGCGAGGCGCGCACGGCGGGCGTTGACGTTGGCTCGGTCGCGCTGCGCTACGGCCTCTTTTCGTAACGTTTTCTCCTGGTCGCGGGATGCTACGGCCGCCTCTTCGGCCACCTTCGCTTGGTCGAGCGCCTGCTCCATCGCTTTCGCCAACTCGGCGTTGCGTGTGGCTAGCTGGCGAAACCTGCTGGCCGCTATGGTCGAGCTGATAGCCAATGCCAAAAGCATAAGTAGTGCGAATACCGAGACCGCCAGTGCCCCGCGATAATGTCGTGCGAACTTGCGCAGCCGATAAGCGGTCGAGGGGGGACAAACCAAGACCGGCGCGTCCGTTAGGTAGCGCTCGATGTCCATGGCAAGGCCATTGGCCGTCTCGTAACGCCGGTTGCGATCCTTTTCCAACGCTTTCATCACAATCCAGTCCAATTCGCCTCGCACTAAGGTTGAAAGGCGTGTTGGTTCGGTTCGTCGGTTGGCGGCGATTTCGGGAAGCATTTGGCTGCTGCTAAGCCTGATGCTGGGACGCGGCGGTTCTTCCTCGCGGATGATCCGCAGCAGTTCGTCCAACGCTGCCTCACGCATTCGTTTGCGTTCAAGAGGTGTACTACCAGTCAGCAATTCATACAGGAGTACCCCCAGTGAATAAACGTCGCTGCGGGTGTCGACATCCAATTGATTAACCCTCGCCTGTTCAGGGCTCATGTACTCCAAGGTGCCGATGATCTGCCCCAAGCCAGTAAACATCGTCTTTTCCGTTAGCGGCTGATGCACGGCTTTGGCAACGCCAAAGTCGATCACTTTGGCCACCGGTTGCCCGTCGTACTCAGCTACCATCACGTTCGAAGGCTTGATATCTCGATGGATGATCCCCTTCTGGTGGGCATGCTGGATCGCATGGCAGACCGGCCGAAACAGCTCCAGTCGCTCACGCGTCGAGAGTTGATGCTGATCGCAATACGTCGTGATGGACTGGCGGCTTCAAGCCAACGAAGAAGGCGGGCTGTCCAGAGCCGCACTGAAGAAGGCCGAGGAGTTGGCGATCGGCGCAGAGACGCGAGTGACAGCTCCAAGGAAGCACAGCACCGAGGGCGTCAAGTTGGTTCTTCCTGAGCCCGACTCGTTTGTGGATTGGGACCCGCGATTACCGCCGCCAGGCAACATCGTCGAGCGCCAATACAAGGGCAAGATGATTCGCGTGATCGTCTTGCAGGAAGGCTTTGAGTATGAGGGCCGGCGCTACAAATCGCTGACGGCGAGAAATCACAACTGTTGGCTCTACTGGTTTCGAAGGTCGAGTTCGATCAAAGCGATTGCACGATCGCGATTACATTCCACGCCAGCGGCATTGAAACGCTGGAACAACAATTACAGGAGATTTAATGGTCACCGTAAAACGCAAACTGAACGTCAGCATCGCCTCACGAGGCCGCATCGCGATCCGCCCTCTTGATCCGGACGCTGAACCGCTGCGACCAAGGCCATCGAGCAAGTTACCTCGTATCTCCAGGCTGATGGCCCTCGCTATTCGCCCGTTCGTCTGAAGCCTTCACGGAGACATTCGATTTCTACCTCTAGTCTCGCGGCGGTTGCTAATAACTGTTCATCCAGTGGTTTTTCACCGCTTTTCACATGTGACTTGATAAGTTCCTCAAATGACTGGAGGTTTACAACGCGAAGCTTGCAAAGGTCGCGTCGCTCCTGATGTGTTGACGCTAGCTCCAGCTTCGCCTTAAGCAACTCGTCCCTTGCCGAGTAAGTGTGCTCTTGCGGTAAGCTTCCGTCCTCTATTCGCCGTTGAATCGCAGTCCATCTCTCCTCTAGGACATCATGCCGTAATTGCAAAAGCTCTACCAATGCTTCTGGACGCGACTCCTTGGCCGCCTGCTGAGCTCCAGTGTCATTGGCTATGAAGGAGTCGGCGAGAATAACAATCGTCAAACCGATAATCAGATGGCTTTTCAAGTGGAATTTCCTTCTCATGATAAGTGAATCGCAACTTGCTGCTTTAGAGAAAATGGAAGCTACGCGTCAGGGACGTGTTTCAAGCAAAGCCTCTCTGACACATTCAATATAGAGTACTGCTTCGCCCGGACTTAGTTTCATCGGACGCACGGCCGTTAGCACCCCATGTTCATCGATTCTAAAGGCTATGCGTAATTCGTCGGCATCAATCTGCACGATGCCTTCGGCTTTACCACTCGGAAGATCAGGATTGACTACGGTGATCCGAGCAGGGTTCTTGTGCGGATCGATTGAGAATTCACCCCAAGTTAGTACTTTACTCGTCTGTTCACCTTCAAGGTCACGCACAGTGGAGAGTTGAGTCATGCGATTCTCATCAAAACTAATCGCAATGTTCGATGACAGCGAGTCATCGATTTCTGACTCATTATTCAGCAACCACACCTTGGCCCTCCATAGTCCTTGCAACTGATAGATAAGAGGTGCGTTGTGGGTGTCGGAGTCCGCCGCATTCACTTCGCTGTTCAACGTGGCTGGAGAAAAGGAAGGTTGAATCACTGGATTACGAAACAACTGGTAAGGGCGGGGCAGATTCGACAGAATGGGTGAAGTCCGGGTGTCGACGGTGACTCGTGTGTTCTGCGTTTCAATTTTTGATCCAGATTGAGCCCCGGATTTGGAGGGCTCTTGGAGCCTTTGCGCTTCAAGCAACCACGTATGCTCCATGCTAGCGAAGTGCTGCGGGCGTTTTTCGGCACTTGCTCCACATTCGTTGCAGCAACAAAGACGCAATCGTCCATCTTTCAGCTCGATGATACCCGGGAGCCAACACGGCTTATCCGTGTCGCCTGGGTCATAAAGAATGTCGACGTCTTGGCGAAAGCCAGTTCCTTTCAAATGAAGTTCCCAAGCAACTTCCACTTCAACGTCGTGACCATGATACATTCCACGGATAGCCATCAGGTTAGCTTCGACCTCAATATTCAACTCGCGGTTTTGATATGTATGCAAGTCATCGCGCCCATCCTCCATATAACGCGTGACCTGCCACCGCCCCTGCATTTGCCGCAGTAGATCGTCATTGGAAAAGGATGTGCGCTCTGGGCGAGGCTGCGACAGGTGGCCGTGATGTTCATCAACATTCTGAATAATTCTCACAACGGCTTCACCACGGCGACCAAGTGTCATATGCCCGTCTTTGACTTCGATACCATGGAACTGTCCGTCAATCTCTATAACGTAGGTTCCCGAAGCAATTTGGATCGAGTTCTCACCTTTTGTTAATCTCAACGTCTTGGCGACGGTCTCACCCCGCATGATGCGAATCGGAACGTCATCGGTTTCAGATTTGATCGTCAATGTGCCTTTGTCTAACTCCAGCACGATCAATATCCCGGCGAAGAGCAACGCAAACGCACCTGTCGCAACGGCGATGAACTTTCCAATCGGTGGTCGACGATTCATTTTCGGCGCAAGCGCAGCGACTGTTGCCGGCAACGGCATGGCTGCGGGTTGCTGCACATGAGCCAAACAGCCTTCTAGCAACTCAGCAACTTGAGCTGCTGAATCGAAACGATCTTCGGGTCGCTTGGCCATCAGTCGCTCTATAACGTGACCGAGCCATTCAGGGACATCGGAATTGATTTCACAAACTGAAGTTGGATTGTCGCTAGCGATACGATGCAACACGCCATAAGTTGTTTCAGCACGGAACGGTGAACGGCCGGCGCACATGGCGTACAAAACACTGCCGAGCGAAAACAGATCGCAGCGCGCGTCGATCGGCTCGCCGCGGGTCTGCTCAGGCGACATGTACTGCGGCGTGCCTGCTATCACACCGCTGCAGGTCATCGATGCGTCATCAACGGCTCGTGCCAAGCCGAAGTCGGTGATTGTGACCCGCTCGACTCCCTCTTCGAGCAGAATGTTCGCTGGCTTGATATCGCGATGCACTAAGCCTTGCTCATGAGCGGCAGCCAGCCCAGCGGCAATTTGAGCACCAATCCGCAAGGTATCTTTCAGCGGCAATGGCCCCTGTGAGTCGATTCGCTTTTGTAACGAAGCTCCGCGCGCGTACGGCATCACCAGGTACGGATTCGCATCCTCGCTGGCGACACTGTGAATGGCGATGACATTGGGATGCAGGACCGCAGCGGCCGCTTTGGCTTCACGAGCGAATCGTTTGCGAGCCGAACCGCTGCTGGCCAGATGAGGCGACATGACTTTGATGGCCACGATCCGATCGAGCGAACGATCATGCGCCTTAAGAACGACTCCCATACCGCCTGCACCGACAACTCCGGTGACTTCGTAACCACCGATGCGCCCTAGCGACTCTGGATCGTCGGTTGGGCCGAGCGCATCGAGCACTTGACGAATTCGCTGTGACCCTTGAGTTGCCTCTTCGTGTCCATCGTCCGAATCGCCAGTCGATCCGTGTAAGGCTCCGTTTCCAAAAAACTGCTTGGCTTCGTTCCATGCATCCGCGTCCGCAGCCGCGTTATCGAGTCGCTGACGACAAAGGAGGCAATCATTCAGATGCAGTTGCAGTTCAGATTCATCCTGAGAGCTCAGCTGGCCTCTAAGGAAGGTGAGCAGATGGTCGGGGTTGCTGCAATATTGTTGAGTTTGTGTCATTAGCTTTGTTCTCCAAGTTCTGAGATGACTTCGCGCAGTCGAAACATAATGCGACTGCGCGCGGTGTAGATCGCTCCGACGCTCTTGCCGAGTTCGGCGGCAACTTCTTCAAGCGTCAGATCACCAGCGACGGACATTTCAAACGCCTGCCAAGAATCAGGACGGAATTCGACTTTCACCATTTCAGCCGCTCGCAGATAAAGTTCGCGACGGAGCTCGGTCTCAATCAATGCCGTCGTCGCCCCATCCCAATCGGCGGCCTCGCGCAACAGTTCTTCGACGGAGGAGCCACCCACAGCCTGATCCCTTGGCCTCCGCATCAGGGCATTGAGTATTGCGTTCTTCGTCACCCGGCTAAGCCAATGCCGAAACCGCGTCGACTCGTCCCGCTTCTCCCAATCGCCGATCGCACTGGCCACCGCCATCAGAACTTGCTGCGACAAATCCTGAGCGTCCGCGTGCTGCAGCCCCCGAGCCCGAGCGATCCGGACAATCACGGGTCGGTAAATCCGAGCGAACAGCTCCCACGCCTCCCGATTGGCAGGGTCTTGGACCTGCACCAGCAGGCTATCGCGTGTTTCTGGAAATTCGCTCAAGAAAATGGTCTCCTACAAGGACTAACACAGCCGGAGACACATTCTGTCAGAAAATTTTGCATCAAGTACCGGTGAATCGAGAGAGGTTCTCCGCGCCGATGTGATTTGCCATCAGCTCAACAGCAGGCAACTCGCAGCGGAGTTGAACGCTGCGCTTATCCTGGGGCGAAATCGGCCCGCATTTTGGTCAGTCATGAACATGTATGACAAGCCTACACGCTTACGAGCGTGGGACACGTACTTTAAAGATGTC
>JBGSJT010000544.1:0-16800 GCA_041741715.1 Pirellulaceae bacterium
AGTTTCGGTGCAACTCACCCTCCCACCGTAAGTTACGTCGTATTCGACGTAACTTACGGTGGGAGGGTCGGAGCCTAAGCGACGGGGAGGGAAATTCCAGCTAAGCCCCCCTCTCCGCTCGACGACCAACTTCGTCGGTGCCCGTCGCGACTCTCCCCCTGGTAGAGTTAGCCATACCGGCGATCAGCGAGAAGTGTCAAAAAATTGCGATTAAAGCCGCTGGGCGTAGTTCAGCCCGTGTGGCAGTCAATCACCCAGCCAATCCGCACTGCCGCGTTAAACGGCACCACTTCTCTATTCGTCGTCGACTGACGGTTATCGCTCCGCGGCGTCTATTCTAGTGGCGATGGCAATTGCCTGAGCCCTATCGCGCTGGCACATTTCACTAACGTCACCTCAGTGAGATTTCGTGTGCGGCGGACTCTCAGTGAACCTCGGGCGCTAGCCCTGGGCATCAACCGGCACCCACGGTTAGCGCCTGAGGCTCACGAACCCGTTCCTTGATAAGGCCCTCGTGTACATGTCTAAGCGAAAACTGCTGATTGCTGGTGGACTGAGTGGCTTGACGCTCATCGGCTTCGGCCTCCTCTTCGCCTCGATCGTCGGAGGTGGTGGCTTGGGTGCCAGCGAGAAGCTGAAAGTGGCCATGTCGCTTTTGGACGAAGGACGTTGGGACGTGGCGGGCCGCATCGCCCGCGACCTTGAAACCGCTGGCCTGGTGACTAAAGAGAATGCGGCTTGGCAGTACGTGCAGGGTGTCGCCAAACTCAAATCAGTCGAAGACAACTTAGATACACCCAAGAATCGTCGCGTGCTTTTGGATGCCACCGAGCATCTGCAAAAGGCAGACACGCTTGGCTTTCCGACGGGCTACATCGGCAAGGGGAAGTACTTTCTGGGGTGGTGTCAATTTCACACTTACCACTGGGAGCAATCCGCCCAACAACTCGCTCAAGTTGATCGTTTATGGCCTGAAAAACGTGGCGAAGCGTTTCGCATGCAGGTCGAATCGCAATTGCGAAGGTCACCTCCTGATCTCCCCGCCGCCGAGGCCACGGTCGCCGCGTGGCGCGCCATCCCTGGCATGTCATCAGCAGAGCTCGATCGAATCAGCTTAGTCCAAGCCCAACTGGCCTTCGCGAAGCATCAACCCGAGGCGTGCGAAGAACTTTTGGCGAACATCCTGAGCGAATCTCCCGAGTCGCATCACGCCTCTTTATGGCGCACTCGTTGGCGACTGTCGCACGCCACGGAGGGTACAGGGCTCTCCGCCGACCAGCGTGCAACCCTACTTCAGGAAGCCGCCGATATCGCAAGCAAACTTAAAGTGGCTGCCGACACTCCAGCGGATTTGCGACGTCAAGCCTCCTACTTGTCAGGAAAAGTGCTTCGTCAGCAAAAACAATTGGAAGGGGCGTTGAGCACCTTTAGCGGTGCTCGTCAAAGCAGTCCTCAATCGGCCGAAGCGATCGCCGCCGGGATCGAAGAGGTAGAAATCCTGGTTGAAACAGGCGACCTGGAAGAATCCCTGTCAACCCTGCACTACATCTTGCGAAACATCGACGACCTGCAACTCTATAACGAATTGTGGATGCCTGTCCCAGAGTTCCGCGCGCGACTTCTGGAGATCGGAAGCAAATTCCGAGGGGCTGGTGAGTTTGAGAAGGCGATCGCGTTGGCCGACCTCATGGCCCTGGCGTTTCCCTTAGCCGACTCAGTGCGTTTGCAGGCCGAAGCGCTTGAACAATGGGCGGACGTGCTCGCTAGCCGTCCCACCGATGCCGATAGCGCGTCGCAAGCGACCCAAAGAGAGGCCGTCCGAGCCAAGCACCACGCCGCAGCAGTGCAGTACACGCGATTGGCACAATTGGAATTGCGCTCCAACGACTATCCCGATAACTTATGGTTGGCCCTCACCAACTTTCAACAGGCAGGCGATTTAGACCGCGCCAACCAGTTGCTTACCGACTATCTCCGCCATGAGGATCGCAACAAACGCCCACGTGGATACTTGGCCTTGGGAAAAAACTTCATCAATGCGGCTCGCTGGCAGAGTGCCATTGATCCACTCGAGCGGTGCCGCATCGAGCATCCCACGCACCCCATCAGTTTTGAAGCTCGACTGTTGGCCGCCAAGGCTCATTTAGAGCTCAACGAGCTTGAACAAGCCATTGAATTGCTCAATGAAAACCTCTCCGGGAGCGCCACCGCGCTCCGCCCCACCAGCGACATCTGGCGCGATTCGCTCTATCAACTCGCGTTGACTGTCTTTCGACAAGGGGATGAAATTCTGCTCGATCTCCGCTTGAATCCGAGCCTCGAACTAGACGCAGTGCAATCGCGACTGGAAACCAGCCAAGCCAAATTCATCGAAGTTGTCGATCTGCTGGGAGGCTTTGTCACCCGCTACCCCGATGATCCGCGGCACTTTGACGCCATGTACTTAATCGCCAAATGCCATCGTGGGGCGGCTGAAACTCCACAGAAAATCGCCCTGGCCAACACCGCCATCGTCGAAACTGCGCGGCGTAAACTCATGCAACAGCGACGCCAATTGTTAGAACAAGCCTTAGAAGATTTTCGATCTCTGCGACAAACCATTGCCCAGCGTCAGGAATCACTGACGCTTCCTGAGCAGACTGCCGCGCTCATTCGCAATTGCTATTTTGGTGAAGCCGATACACTCTACGAACTCGGACGCTGGGAAGAAGCCATCACCGCTTATCAAAATGTTGCCAGCCGATTCTTGAACAAACCCGAATCGCTCGAGGCCTTGCTACAAATGGCCCAATGCCATCGCAAGCTGGGCCAGGACCAGGTCGCACAGCGAATCCTAGCCCAAGCCGAACAGGTGCTAGCGCGAATCCCACCCGAGTTTGATAATCACTTCATCAGTCTCACTCGCACCACCCGTGGCGGCTGGTCAGACCTCCTCGGTTCACTTCGCACTTGGGATTAATTCTGCATCTACAAAAATGGCCGAGAATTCATTTAGTGCTTCGTCCAGATTAAAAAGTGGGGTTGGCAGCGCTCAGAGTAAAACGATTGTCCCAATCGTTTCTCAAGCGATTGGGACAATCGCTCTACTCTCCCAACCCAAAAATTAAAGTTAGACAAAGCACTAGGCAGTCACCGCACGCCCAGAATTGATTGACAAAAAATCCTTTGCGGTGACTGTGCTCTTTCGCGGCAGGGAATTCTTTTGCAGAGAATGAACGCTGCTAAAACCGCCCTCTTGCCTCGAGAGAGCCCAACATCCGCGAAAGAAAGGCAAGTTCCGGGATCTAGAGCCAGCGTTCCCAGTGGAGTGTCGAAGTGTCCAGAAAAGTTGCGATTTCTCTATCGCTTCGCCTGTCGCAAGCTGCTACAAGCCCAAAATGCAAAACTCCCGCTGCGCCGCAGCGCGGTGACGGCGCGCAGCCTACCAAAGCGTTTTGAATAGAGGTCCCACACTTGAACTCCAACGCTATTCTCCCTGCGTCCCACGCACACGAGTATGCATATACGGAAGTCTTGCTGGCTTGCATGCTGCAGCGCGTGGAGTTGCTTTCGGCCCTGAAGACGTTGGCCGAGTCGCAACAACATGCGGCCGCACAAACGGAAGTCGATACGACGCTAGGTTTGCTGGCCCGCAAGCAGTCGTTGTTGGACGAGTTGGCTGAAGTACAAATTAAACTACGCCCCTACCACCACGACGATCCCGAACAACGCTTGTGGCGCGACCGCGAACGCCGCCGACAATGCCAGCAGGTGGCCCAACAGGGACAAGGTCTCCTGCAAGCCATCATGCAACTGGAGCACAACGCCCTGGAACAGATGACGTCGCGCCGCGATGCGGTGGCCGCGCAGTTGCAGAACGGACAGGATTCGATTCTGGCGCATACCGCTTACATGGCCGATAGCATGCTCGACCAAAGCGCTCTGGATATTGAGGACCTGTAGCACTACGCGTCGAGCTGATACTTCGTAACTTCAAAAAGCTTAGGATAGGGAGACAGGGATGGTTAGGTTTACCAATTCAACTGCACCAGAAACTTCGCAGTCGCCAGCTTTGAACGATATGCTGCAGACGGCGATTGACAACCTAGCAGATGAACTGCGCGAACTCCACATCCACGTCGATGTCGAAGTGGATGCCTCCCTCGCGAAAATCTCCTATCCAAGCTCCATTGAAAACGCATTGTCCAGCCTACTCAGTAGAGCCATCGCCGGTATCCCGATTGGAAGCGAGATGTCCGTCTCTGCCTGTCGCACCAATCGCGGTGTTGAAATTGAGATCGCTAACGGCAGTCCGTTGCTCAACGACGGACCAGCCAATGCATTTTCGCGCTGTGTATGGCGCGAGTCGAACGGCGATCTGGCTTCGCGAATGCAGCCTGTTACCGCCGCCGGCTGTGAGCTGTATCACACGCGTTGTCCGCAGGGTGGACAAGCTTGGACATTGGTGCTCGTCTCGCGCATGATCGCCGTGCGGGCTGCCTAAGAGCCAAACCCAAGGTGTCACACCCATGTGGAATAACTGGATCAACGGTTCGTCGCTGGCCGCCCTGGAACAAGCGGCCGTGTTCACTGAAAACCGACAAGCCTTATTGGCGGGAAACATCGCCAATATGGATGTTCCCGGTTACAAGACGCGAGATATTTCGACTGGCGATTTCCAGTCGCGTTTGCGGGAGGCCTTGGATAGCGGGCGCTCGCCGGGGAGTGCCGCTAGTTTGATTGGTCGTCCCAGCGATGTTCCAGCCATGGAGCGCGTCCGCGACGTGAGCCAACACGTGCTACTGCATGACGGCAGCGATGTCAGCTTAGAAGAACAGGTCACTCAGATTTCCAAGAATGAAGCATTACACAACATTTCGATTGCCTTGATGCGTTCCCAGTTCCGTAGTCTAGAGGCCGCCATTCGAGAATCGGTCAATGTCTAATTGATATGGTGACCAAAAAATTTGCACTTGCTTGTGAGTCAACAATTTACCTACCATCCCAAGTCGGCCCAACCATAAAAACGGCTGCGTGATTTGGGTAAGATTTCCGACTTGGCTTAAGTTTGCCGCTAGAAACATCCGAAACTGAAAAAACCAGGCTAACTCGCTCATGGATTTGCGAGCGCAAAGAGGCGTACCGTCGAAGGATCTATGAACATGACGAATAAATTGCAACCACGCCACCACGGCTTACGTCTACTAGTGATAGCCGTGCTGGCGACTTCATTTGCTGGCTGTCGCGGCTCAGGCCTGTCACTGCCCAAGATGAGTATGTTCTCTTGGAATCGCAAGCCAGACGCCGCCACATTGGCAGGCAACACGCAGCCGTCCGGATTGCCAGCTAGCCCTGCGGCTAAATACGATCCGGCCGCAATTGCTTCCACGCAAGGCAAATCGACCAGTCCAACTACGACCACGGGTGTGGGGAGCGCCTACGGTTATGGCGCGACTGGCACGGCTGGAGGCACACCGGCTGGACTGGGACTGGCAGCCTCGGCCAACGGCTATCAAACGGGTCCCTATCAGTTGGCACCCAATACCAGCACCGCCTCGACAGCCACCGCTGGCTCACTCCCCAGTGGGTCACTTCCAAGTCCCTACGGTGGCACCTACACCGGCTCCACCACCTCTCTCAATACATCTGCTAGCAGCAGCTTGGCCAACAAGTCAGACGTCCCGCTCCCATCGAGTGTCACGGCTGCTTTAGCAAAAGGTGCGGCTCCGACCGTCGGTTCGAATGCTGGCAGTGGGCTCCCCGCCTTACCCAGTGCAACCGCCGGATCAACAACTCCCGCCTTGCCCGCTGGCTACGCGAACAACGGTACAGGTCAAACTCCCGCCAGTACTTCCGCCTATCAGATGATGCCCAGCCCACTAGGCTTTGGTAGTAACCCCTACACTCCCAGTACTCCAGTCACGACCGTGGGTAGTCTAGGTGGAACTGCGGGTCAAGCACCGACGGGCAATAGTGCCACAGCCGGTTCACTCACCATGGGTTTGCCTCCGTTTCCGAATCAGCCCGGGACAAGCAGCGCGGGCTCCACGCCCCCTCCCGCCACAGCTTCCACTGCGTATCAAGGTGCCACCACTCTTGGCTCCTACAGTCCAGGATCAACCGGACGTTCGACCAGCTACGACTTCAGTGGAGGGCAGGGAGCCACGACCGCCGGAGCAGTAAGTCCAGCAACGTCGCTGCCCAGCGTTCCAGCCAACAGCGGAACGCTCCCCTTGCTTCGGTAAACGACACTTAAGACCACAGAACGTCGCGGGCATTAAAAACAGGCCCCTCGACACATGTGCGCTTGTAATCCCAATCCTCTGGGCTGCCGACTTTCGCCACGCACGTAAAGCAGATGCCGATACCACAGGCCATCGGTGTTTCCAGCGAGACTTGGCACGCAACGCCACGGCGGCTCGTCAACTTGGCGACCGCTTCCATCATCGGTTCGGGACCACAGCACACCACCGTGGCCTGCGGACTGTCGTCGAGCACTTGCGACAAAACGTCAGTGACACGTTGAGGGGGACCAATCGAACCATCTTCGGTAGCGATGTGAACTTCGGCGCCAGCCTCGCGAAACTGCTCCACACCCGCCAAAAATTCGGCCGAGCGAACTCCGTAGCACAAGCTAACGCGTTGGCAATTGGCCAGCTCGCGATGTCCGTCAAGGCCGAAACGCTGACTTTGCAGGGCCTCGCGGGCAAGAGCCAAAAAGGGAGTCTGCCCGACACCACCCGCCACCATCACCAGATGTTCGGATTGCGGAACGGAAAAACCATTCCCGAGTGGTCCCCATACGGCCAGCGGCGAACCACTAGCGAGCGTTACCAAACTGGATGTCAATTTTCCTTTGACAAGGTAGACCACATCGATCCAGCCGCTCCCGTCGTTCGCCACATCGTACAGGGCAAAAGCCCGACCGATCAAGGGATCGTTCCCCGCCGGGTTGCGAATCATAAAGAACTGCCCCGGCACGACACCAGCCGCCATGGCAGGTGCGGCGAAGCGCAGCCGCATCGTATCGCGGGCAATCGAAACATTTTCCAAAATTGCGGTCACGACCGAAGTCGCTCGATCGGCAAAGCACGTCATGCAGTTGTCCTAACGCTTACCACGCGGATTTGATTTACGAGCACTACCACTTCGACTTTGCGACCCCGCTTTCTTACCGGCTCCTCCAGTCGCTCTGCCTGTCCTAGAGCCACCGATCTTACTGGTGCGACTCTTCGAACTAGCTGACTTCGATGCGCGAGGCTTGGAATCACGCGCACCGCGTGGGCCATCTTTCGACTTACCTGCCCGCGCCTTGGCCGAAGCCTTTGCGTAAGGGCTAGTGCGGCTCCCCTCACTACTTTCGCGCTGGTTCACGCGACCCGCTGCGGCTGGCTTGCGACCACGCGAGGGACGCGCGGCGCTCGGCTTCGCCGATCCATCCTCATCGAAGGCCAACACACGCCCCTCCCCTCCCGAGCCCTGGAAGCTCCCCACAAAATCATCGTCGGAGAAATCATCATCGGCTTCGCCTCCCGCCATCGCCAAGGAGAGCAGATCATCATCGTCTTCGTCATCCTCTTGCGTTGGAGTCGGCTTCTTTGACGTCGTCGGGGAAGCAACTTTGCCACTCCCTTGGCTGGGCTTTTTCTTAGTACGCTGGACCGGATCGGTCGCTGCGTATAAACCCTTGAGCTCAGTTGAAGTCAAGTTTCGGGAAGCGCCAACGGGCAATTGTCCCAAGCGTAAGGGACCGATCGCAATCCGCCGCAGCAATACCACTTTGTGTCCAGCCCGAGCCAAAATGCGACGTATCTCGCGATTCTTCCCTTCCGAGAGGACAATCTCCAGTTCCGTACAGCCTTTGCGGACGCGTTTAATGGTCGCCCCGTCAATCCGCGCCATCCCTTCTGCCAAATGCACTCCCTTGCGAAGTTTGGTCAGTTCGTCTTCGCTCATTTGACCCGAGACGACTACGAAATAGGTCTTCTGAATGCGAAACTTAGGATGCGCCAAGCGCTGCGCCAATTCACCATCGTTGGTGAGTAGCATCAGTCCTTCGCTGCTTTGATCTAGCCGTCCGACCGAAAAGACCCGATCTCGATCGGGGACCAAATCGATCACGCGCATCCGCCCACTCGGATCGTAATTGGTCGATAGCACTCCCGGTGGTTTGTTGAGTGCAAAATAAACGGGGCGCGATTTCTTTAAAAGTTCACCGTCGACTTTAATCTTTGCTGTCGTGGGTTCGACTTTGCAGGCGAAATCGGTCACGATGTCTCCGTCGATTTCGACGCGACCCTGCTCAATTAAATCTTCGACTTTGCGGCGACTCCCCAAGCCCGCTGCTGCCAGAACTTTATTCAGTCGCTGCGCGGTAGGGGAGGTGGAATGGTGCGGGGAGCTTTTTTTGTTCGAACGTTTCTTGGCCATTATTCTTGGGGCTTTGCCTTGGTCCAGTCTTTGCGCTGACGGCTACTGGGGATGTTCAGTTTTTTACGATACTTGGTTATGGTCCGACGCGCCACCGTTAGACCAAGCTTGGAGAGTTCCTTTACCAAGTCATCGTCGCTAAGTGGCTTTTGTTTGTCTTCGTGTTCGATCAGCTCGGTGAGCTTGATGCGGATCGTCTCCCAGGCCACATCTTCGCCATCTTCGCTCCGCGTGCCATGCACGAAGAACCGCTTGAGTGGAAAAATGCCGCGTGGCGTCTGAATCCATTTGTCATCCACGGCGCGACTGATGGTGGTCACATGCACTCCCACCACATCGGCGATCTGTTGCATCTTGAGAGGTTCGATAAATTCTGGCCCGTCGTCCAAAAATCGTTTTTGATAATCGACGATCGACTGGGCCACCTTGTGTACAGTGCTACGACGTTGCTGAATGGCTTCGATCAACCAATTGGCCGCTTCGATCTTGCGCCGGATAAACTCCCGCTCCTCGCTGCTGGCACTTTTGTCGGCCAGTCGCTGTCGATAGTAATCACTAATTCTCAGGGGTGGCAACCGATCGTCCTCCAGCCGCGCTACGTAACGCCCTGATTTATCCTGCTCGACCACCACATCGGGCGTTACCATCGGGACATGCGTCTCTAGGAAAGCTGCCCCCGGCTTGGGATTGAGATGATGGAAATCAAGCTTGGCTTCTTGGATTTGTTCAATCGACAACCCCGTTTTCTTTTCGATCAGCGGCAGACGGTTCTCTGCCAAATCCTCCAAATGATGCGCGATCAAAACCTTGAGTGCATCATAATGCTCCAGATCGGGGTCGAGCTGGTTCATCAGGCACTCGCTCAAGTCACGCGCGGCAATGCCGGGGGGATCAAGCGACTGCACAATCACCAAGGCTTCCTCTGCCAGCGTCAATTGCCGGGGCGTACACTCGGCGGGGAGTAAATCCCGCAAACTGGCTTTGAAATAGCCGCCGTTGCGTGCGTCGAGCGTCGAAATGATCCGCTCGGCCAACTGCTCCACTTCAGAATCGATGTCCAATTCGGCCAGTTGATGCATCAGGTAATCGTTGAGCGATTCGGGGCGTTCCAACGCATTGGCCATCAAATCATGTTGGCGATCCTGAGCTTCCTGGGTGCGGTTGGCCGAAGTGCGGAAGTCATCGAAGTTCTGAGAACTGTCCGAATCCATGTTCGCCAGCCGCTCAAAGTCCTCCGAATTGGATTGATCGTCTTGGACCACCAATTCCTTCTCTTCCTCTGCCGGTTGGTTGGGATCCTCCTTTTCCTCAACCTCATCGGGAGGCAATTCGTCCTCCTGGATCTCCAACATCGGGTTTTCATTCAATTCCTGCTCGACACGCTCCTGTAGCGCCAGTACCGGCAACTGCAGAATCTCCATCGACTGAATCATTTTCGGAGCCAACTTCTGGGTCTGAAGCTGACGCGTTTCCATACCAAACGAAAGTCGCATCGAATTTTCCTAAGCCATGAAAGAGCACCGACAATGGATCAACACTGTACCTCCAAATTTTATCACGAAAACATCCGTCGGTCGCCTCGAAAGTCATTAAAAAGGAACGGAATTTGCCCTTGACTATCGCCATCACGGTGTTACGCGACGCATAAGGGAATTGAATATCAGCTCGACGCGCCAGCGAGAGGGTGTCAGCGAGAGGGTGTCAGCGAGCGTGGGCCTTGGGCGCTGTACAACGCGAACTGGCACCCACTCGCTGGCGCTTCAAGCTGATATTTGGCGTGGCTTACAACCGCTGCCTACCGGTCAAGGCGTCGGCCAAGATCTCGCGATTGGTGTGCTCGAGCACACTCCCGGTCGTTATGCCCCGCGCTAAGCGTGTCACCTCGATTGGGAATTCGGAGAGCTGATTGGTGATGTAGAGTGCCGAACCATCCCCTTCCACTGTCGGATTGGTCGCCATGATAATCTCTGAAAAATTCCCGCGGCGCACACGGTCGACGAGCGCGTCGATCGTCAGTTGATCGGGCCCCATCCCTTCCAGAGGTGCAATCCTCCCGAGCAACACGTGATACAAACCGCGATAAACACCAGCCTGCTCTAGGGCCATCAAATCGCGCGGCTGTTCCACGACACACAGTTTGGTTTGCTCACGATTGGGATCGAGACAGATTGCACATAGCGGACCTTCGGCGAGGTTGTAGCACACGCTGCAATACCTCACGTTCTCACGGACGGCGCGAATGGCATCAGCCAGCGCCAGTGCCTCACCCTTACTGACTCGCAGCAGATGATAAGCCAGCCGTTCGGCCGACTTGCGCCCCACGCCTGGCAAGCGTCCAAGCTGATCGATCAGGTCGTTAACCGAACCGTTATTGGAATTCATATGTGTGTCGCAAACTCTTTGGAGTACAGCCTTTAAACGCATGTGCATGTCGAACGTGATAAATGCGGCTAAAGCCTGGACTCCAGCGCAACGTGGCGTTATCCACTAGAGGTTGGCCAGTGCTTCGTCGAGTCCCGGTAGATCGATTCCACCGGTCGCTTCGCGCATCTTTTCAACATGCATCTGCCGCACCTTCGTCAGTGCCTCATTGAGTGCCGCTGGAATCAATTCCTCGAGCAATTCCACGTCGTTCTTGGCCATCAATTCAGGAGCGATCCGCAATTGTCGCACTTCTCCCAAGCCACTCACTTCCACGGTAATCAGGTCCCCTCCAGCGTTTCCAGTCGCCACCGCCTCCGCCAAACTAGCACGTATTTCCTTAACGCGCTCTCCCATGGAGGACGCGTTGCGCATCAATTGCGCCAAACCCGTTAGATTCTTAAACATAACTATCGATTCCTAGTTAATAGTCGCTGACCGCTCCGCCGGTCAGTGCTTGCCAAGCTGTGCTTTTGGTGAATGGTAATTTGTAGCGTCAACCAAATGGTTAACGTCCAAGCAACTGATCGGCGGAGCGATCAGCGACTTTGCCATGAATGGTTTTAAACAATCTTTACGACACTTCTCGCTGATCGCCGGTTTAGTTTCGGTGCAACTCACCCTCCCACCGTAAGTTACGTCGTATTCGACGTAAATTACGGTGGGAGGGTCGGAGCCTAAGCGACGGGGAGGGAAATTCCAACAAAGCCCCCCTCTCCGCTCGCCGACCAACTTCGTCGGTGCCCGTCGCGACTCTCCCCCAGGGGGAGAGTTAGCCATACCGGCGATCAGCGAGAAGTGTCTTCTTTACTATCTTTTTGCCGCACATCTTTTTGTCGCCACGTTTTAGTGCTAACTACATTTGGCTTGTGATGAAGTCGACAGTCGCTCCCGATAGAGCGCAAGTATGTTCTGACAAAAAGATGTGCGGCAAAAAAGTTGAAGCACTCGACGGCATGTTGGTCACCTATCAAACATTTTGCCTTTGGGGTGCGCTCCCATTCTTCCCCGCCAAGTTCTGCGCAGGGGGGTCGACGCGCAGTATCTCGCCATCAATCACTTCGCACAGTTTCTTCACATACGGATTCTCTGAAACCTCGCGCATTTTTTGCGCGCGATTGTTCGATGGCTGGACGGTCGCAGTCGGCCGGGGCGCTTCACCGGGCATGACTGAAAAAGCCAATCGAACGTTCCGTCCTAAAACCTTTGCCACGGCCTGTTCCAACGCTTGGCGCCGTTCACTTTGCTCACACACCTCGCGCGGTCGCACGGCACCGGGAGGAAAGATCACATTCCACTGCTGGCTCCCGTTGGGAACGACGGAAACAGCCGTCCCCGCATAGTCGGCTAACATATCACCAATCGTACCGAGTGCCGTCCGCCACTGTTGCAACGCATCCCCCGAGCCCGTTTCAACTCTCGCCACGGGGCTGGTGCCGGCTGTCGACACTGAAGGGGGAGCGCTAGTGACCGCTCGCTCGGCGGGCAAATCGTCGTCTACGAAGGCCGCTTCAGTGTTTTTTTTTTCGTCGTCGCTGGCACTCGCCACCGGTGATGGAATTGATCCGCGAGTTTTAGTAGTCGGTTCGCCCGCGACCGGTGCATCGGCCACAGACTTCGTTGGTTGTGCCGCAGCGCTGCGTGCAGATGCATTGGGAGTGGAAGTACTAGGGGGGGGGGTGGTATGCCCCCAGCAGGTCGTGCAGCCGATCCATCGAGCACCGCGTCCAACAGCGCCGGAATGGAAGCCAATTGTGAAAGTTGACAAATCTGCACCAAGGCCACTTCCAACAGTGCGCTGGCCGCGACGCTCGAACGCATCCGCACCAGCGTTTCATCCACGATTTGGATTGCCGACAAGATTGATTGCACCCCCCACCGCGCAGCTAGCTCCCGAAGTTTGGCGTGCCCGGCGGGGTTCGCCAATTTTAATAGCTCGGGGCCACCTCCCACGCCAACCGCCATCAAGTCGCGAAAATAGTTGAGCAGTTGTTCGGCCAACTGTCCCGCATCGGCACCACTCCGCGACGCCTCGTCTACCAGTTCGATTGCCCGCAGCGCGTCGTTGTCGGCCAGTGTTTCCGACAGAGCTAGGAGTCGCCCCTCATCGGCGATCCCCAGTAACTGTTGGACTTGGTCAACGCTGATTTCTCCCTGCGCAAAACTCATGACTTGTTCAAGCAGCGACTGACTATCGCGCATCGAACCGGCCGCACGCCGAGCCAATAACGCCAATGCATCTTCGTCGGCGGTATAGCCTTCGGCAGCACAGATCTCCGTGAGCCGCGTCTGGATGGCATCGAGCTTGATGGGGACGAAGTCAAATCGCTGACAGCGCGACAACACAGTGATCGGCAATTTGTCTGGATCGGTGGTGCAGAAGATGAACTTCACATGCGTGGGCGGTTCCTCCAATGTCTTCAGTAGCGCATTAAATGCCTGGTTGGTCAGCATGTGCACTTCGTCGATAATGTAGATCTTGTATCGCGATCGACTCGGTCGCACATTCACATTGGCTCGCAGTTGGCGAATCTCCTCGATCCCACGATTGCTGGCACCGTCGATCTCGATGACATCCATATCCTCCCCCGAGTCGATCGACTGGGAGATATCGACAGCCAGGGCTTCGTCCAGACCGGCTGGCGCGTTGAGAGCTTTGGCGAAAATGCGTGCCGACGAAGTTTTGCCGACCCCACGCGCGCCAGTGAAGAGATAGGCATGACCGACGCGTCCGGTGGCGATCGCCGTATCGAGCGCATGAGCTATATGGTCCTGACCGATCAGCTCTGCGAATGTGCGAGGGCGATAACGCCGCGCCACCACCGTGTAGCCACTAGAATCGTTAGCTGGTGCGGTACTATCCATCGCGTGAAGATATCTGTGTTGAGCCAACTTGCGGCACAAAAAGTGGGTTCGTTGGTACGACTAATTTGTCCCACGGTCTAAATAGAAAACCTGCCCGTCAGAGGCCCTCGCACAAGAGTACCCCGCTTATGGCTGCTACAATTAAGTCCTGACCAGTTTCACGGCTCCCCCTCGCGAGAGCCACTGTCAGGCAGGTTTTTCGAAACAACGAATCGACCACGCTGCTCCACTCGTCTAATGTACGCGCTCAATGCGCATTATAGAAGTGTCATTGCGATTTAATTTCAAAGTTTCATCCTACCGCTTGCCACTATCGTCTCCCGCGTGGCCTGCCGCGTGGCGTACCGCCTCCCCCACCACCTCGATTCCGATTCTCCATGTTGGCGGCGACTAGCGAAGAGATGGAGTCGGCCCAAGTTGGAATCGTGCGATGCTCGCCGTCGCCTGAAACTTCGTCTTCCTCGTCCTCAAAGCCGGTAATCGGCTCTGGCTCTTCGTCGAAATCATCCTCGGTGGGTCTTGCAGGCGCCCGTTGCGAGTCACGTTGCGAGTCACGTTGCGAGTCACGAGGTGAGCGTCCCCGTTCCTCCGAGTCGCCACTGCTTCGCCCACCACGGCGTCGTCGGCGTCCGCGCGTGGCTCGCTCTTCGTCACCGGGCGCAGTGCGATTTGGTCCTGTTGCTACATCATCCACGGCGGATTCGTCTTCGTCGTCAACTTCTGGCGCAAAGCCGACCCCTTCGTCATCATGATCGATGCGCGCCGCCGCCACCCGTGGTCGCTGTGGTCCACGCGATGAACGCGATGGCTCACCGGAGGATCGCCCACTGGAAGTCCTGTCAGTGGAAGTCCTGTCACCAGAAGTCCTGTCACCAAAAGTCCTGTCAGTTGGCCTTCTCTCACCGCTGCGCGCCGTATCACTACGCGAACTTTCCTCGGTCGCATCAGAAGACAATTCTCGATCTTTTCCGCGGCCGCGCCCACGACGTCGCCGACGACTGGAGCGTCGCTGCGGATCGCCATCGCTCGACAATTCGCCTGTTTCGGAATCCAAGTCAGGTTCCAACTCAGAGTCATCTTCGTCCGAGATGGCATTCCCCTCAATCGATTCGAAACTCTCGGGTTCTGGCCACTCGTCGTCGCTGGCAACTTCGTCGAGTCCACCCCAGTGAGTGGCTTTTTCGCGAGCCGAGACGGGACTCTGCCCAATTGAGCTGTCTGTCGCTGAGCTGTCTATGCTGTCTGTCGCGTCGCCACGACCGCGTCGTCCACGACGGCGACGGCGTCCACGACGGGCAGGCTCTTCGCTGGTGTCATCGTCGTCAGCCAAATCCTCAGCCGCAGAATTTGACTTGTCCGCAACCTTGGTTGACGGCTTGTCTTCCGTATCGTCCCATCCCAGGTCATCGACCACGCGTGGCTTACCCCAGCCATCGACGCTCCCCGGTTTCTGCGGAGCATCGCCAAACATCGACTTCAGCGCTTCGTTGGGTTTTTCGGCTGAGTCCCCTCCGAAAATCGACAATTGCTGTTCGTCTGCTCCACGCTCTGACCGCTGGCCACCACGACCACTCGAGGAACCACTTCTCGGTGATTGGCTTCTCGGTGATTCGCTACGTGGTGATTCGCTACGTGGGGATGGCGAACGCTCCGATCGCGCGGGAGCATCGACTGCGGGTTTGATCTGCGCCGGTTGCTCAATAATTTCAGCCGCCGGTTTGGAGCGGTCGACCTTGATGTTGAACATGCTGGCCAGCGACTCCCAAGACGACTTACGCCTCGGCGGTGGCGGGGTGGCGGCGGGCGTTTCTTCTGGTTGGGATCGATCAGGCATACGTGCAGCTTCCCGTTGGGCTTGCGGTGCGGGGGAGGGGGGCTCGCTGAATGATCTGGCGGCCGGTGGTATGGGGGCGCTCTGCTTGACCGGCTCGGATTCACTCCGGGCAGGTTTGGCACGCGGAGACTTGAACGATAAAGCTTCGTCGGGGAGAGGTAGGTTGGGATCAAAACCAAACTCAACGGCCCCTTCACGCGCTACCGCTTCACTCACTAACGGCTTCGTCGCGCAAGCCTCACTCGTTTGCGTCTCGCCAACCCTATTAAACGTTTCGACTTCGATTCCGATACTTACGGATTCAGGCTTCAAAGACTGTGACTTGGGCGACTGTGACTTGGGCGACTGGGGCTTAGGCGACTGGGGTTTAGGCGACTGGGGCTTAGGCGACTGGGGCTTGAGCGACTGGGGCTTGAGCGGCTCAGCGACCTGCGGTTCGGCCTCGGGTTCGTCTACCCCGGGCGCTCCAAGTAGGTTTGCGATCGACTTCCAATGATCCGCCATTATGCAGACTCGTAATATGTGAATGACCAGGAGTAGTGTGGGGAGCGACGCTCGGCACGCTCCACTCACGCGTTTAAAGAATCCTGATTATACCGTCAAGAGGCTAACAATAAAGCCGAAACGCAAGATTGTCTCAATCGCCTCGCAGACCGATAGAAAACCAGCCAAATCCAGGCATTGCTTCAAAATGGAGGGGGAACCCCTTCCCAAGACCGCCCATCACGCACAATTTTCGATTGTCTACCTGTGCAAAACGATCTACAAGACTCTTGTAAGAATTAGCTTCCGTGCCAGAGGCTGCTAAACTTGGTAGAATCATGGGCCAGTTCAAAATGGTGAAAGAAAAGCCTGATGTACTTCCCACCCACGCTTTTTTCTAAGTCAGACCCAAGCATGTTACCTCGACAACAACTGCATCGGCGTAGGTTCTTAGGGACGGCTGTCACCCTGGCCACGGCAGGTAGCCTTTTCAATCCACGACTCCCCGCTCTGCATGCGTCGGCCACGCGCGAAACGGAGCATTTCTGGTGTCGGCTGGCACCGGCGGGGCCTTACATCGATTCCCAACGTGACCATAAGGCCTTTGCTTTTGGTGATGGAAAAGTTTTCTTGTCAGACGATTGCGGAAACACTTGGGCTTACAGCGCGCCGTTTCCCGAAGCGGAGCAGATCACCTTCAGTTGCCTGCTAAAGAATGGCAATATCCTATGGGCCACCAGGGAAAAACTCTTCCTGAGCACGGACAATCTGAAGTCGCATCGAGAGGT
>JBGSJT010000545.1:0-2496 GCA_041741715.1 Pirellulaceae bacterium
CCATTCACAGTGGATGCGAGAGAACTGCCACGCCTGCCACGGTGGCCCCAACGGTTGGGCTGGCATGGAATCGACTCACCCCTGGCGGACCAATTGCACCCAGTGCCACGCCCCCTCGGCAACGCTTGACCAGGCGATTCCGGTCGAGAGCGAAGTCCCAATGCTGCCGCCATTGGATATAGTGGCGAACTAGTTCTAGTAGTCGAAGTTGCGAGACTTTGGACCAGCCCGGCCAAAGTCTGGCGACTTCGGTTACAGTAAAAAATAGCTGCCCCTCGCCTGAGAGAGAGATTTTGACGCACAGTCGCGAGAGTCTAGTCGTTGCAAAGAAGAAGTCGCGTGGAACATTCTCTGCTTTACGGGGGTTGCTCTCTGCGACTCTCCGGTTTCCTTTCTCTGCATTCCGATTCTTATTCGCGGCAACCAAGCCCAGCCAAAGCCGCCGCGATCTCTTGCACGGCCGGTTCTGGAAATTCATCCCGTCGAATAAGTTCGAACCGTTGGTCATGCGGTATCCTAAAGCTGTTGAAGAATTGCCGCTCGCGGTGATGCCACGGAGCATCGGTGGCATCAATATCGATCCGGTTCCCCCTACAGACTTGCGTCGCAAGTCTGTCGCGCGAACCATTCCGGTCTTCCGTCCCCCCGGTGCAATTGCCGAGCTTCAATTCCTAGCTGGCTGCACACGCTGTGGTGACTGCATCGATGTATGTCCATATGACGCGATCCGTAAAGCACCCTCGCGACTCAGCAGCATCGCTGGCACTCCCATCATCGACGCCGATACAGCGGCTTGTATGATGTGCGAGGACTTGCCTTGCATCACGTCGTGCGAACCGGGCGTGCTCACAAAATTGATTCCGCCAATCATGGGTACAGCAAAAGTCACTGAGCATCTCTGCTTGGCGCATCATCACACCACATGCACCGTCTGCAGCGAGCGTTGCCCGGTCGAAGGAGCGATCACCGTCAACGACGGCAAGCCATCCATCAACGAAGAGACCTGCACTGGTTGCGGCGTGTGCCGCTACGTTTGCCCTGCCCCCGAAAACGCTATCCTGCTGATGCCCGCTTTCTCTCGCCCCGGATTGCCCGACGCATGACGTCCAAGAAGCTCAGCCTGGAAGATTTCGAGAACAACGAACCACTTCCAGAAATCCTGCAGGCCGAGTGGGCCAAAGATCAGGTATTGCAGTTGTTCGCCGATCTCGCCGCCGGTGCCGACGTGCAGCACGTGCAACTAAAATCACATGCAACCGACGGGGCAGCAACCGACGGGACAGTTCCGCTGGCAACTGCCGAAGCGGCGTTTGTCGCCGATGAAGCTCAGGCCATTCAGGTGCGATACGTCTACGCGGGTGAAATGTGGTGCGATACCATCATGCCAGGGACTCCCACCACCAAAATCATTCGCAATCGGTTACCGAGTTTCATGTCTTAGTTACGTTTGCGGGCCATCAGCAACTTCGGCCATGGCAGGCTAACCATCCAATGGGAAATTTCCTAGATTTTTCGTCGGAAGCTGTAAGATCGTGGCTGGCCAAGCGGGAATAGGGTAGAAGGAAAAGGAATCCTTTCTCGCTCCGATCCCAGTGAGGCACAGCCCCATGCTCGTCCCCGATACGCGAATTTCGCTACTGCAGCGGTTGCATGACCGTGGCGATTCGTCGGCTTGGGTTGAATTTTGCGAGATTTATGAGCGCGCTATTCACCGGTTGGCATTGAAGCACGGTTTGCAAGATGCCGACGCGCGCGAAGTTTCCCAGGAGGTGTTGTTGACTGTCAGCCGACGGATTCACTTGTTCGACACCGAGGGTAGTGGCAAGTTTCGTGGTTGGCTAGCCACAATAGCGCGGCACGCAACCATTGACCAGCTGCGCAAGAACCGCCGACGCCATTCGATTGGACAACCACTGGCAGCCGCCAGCTTGGAGGCGCTCGAAGCGACAATACAACTCTCCTTTGATGCCGAGGCTCATCGCGAACAATTTCGTTGGGCGGCCGTGCAGGTGCAAGCCCAAGTGGCCCAGTCAAGTTGGCAAGCGTTCTGGCTAACGGCCGTCGAGGGGCAATCTCCCGATAGCGTGGCTCAGCATCTGAGCTTATCAGTCGGCGCGGTGTACGTGGCGCGCTGTCGAATTCTAGCCAAGATCAAATCGCTGGTCGTACCCTTTCGGGAGGATGTTCAATGATCGCCAGACAAACGGATTGTGATCCCGAACAGCTTTCCGCTCTACTCACTGAGTCTCTCGATGGAGGACAACAGGCCGCCGTGACGCGACACTTGGACCACTGCTCCCACTGTCGCGCGCGGCTTGAAGAGATGACCGCTGATGAGAGTTGGTGGAGCGATGCGCGTCAAACGCTGCGCGATCTGCAATCTGAACCCAATACAGCATTCCTAGCGACTGGAACTACCGCCACGAAGCTCAACGGCTCAAGCAACTGCGGTCGTCAACTCGACTCCTCTCCCAGTGAGCAGCACTGGGTATTGCG
>JBGSJT010000546.1:0-9969 GCA_041741715.1 Pirellulaceae bacterium
GCTGATGAACGAAGAGCAACACTTCGCGGCCGCTCAAAACTTGGCTCATACGCTGCTGGCGAAAACGGACATGACCGACGCGGAACGCCTGGCTTGGGCCTATGAAACAATTACTGCTCACCAGCTCGAACCTCACACGCTAAGCGAATTGCAGAGTGGTTTCGACACGTTTTTAAAGTTGTATCAGCAGAATAGTAAGGCTGCACAGGCGATGTTCGCTACCACTCAAAAGTCGAAAGCAAATCCGGAAGTCTCACAGCCGAACTCGCCGCCTAAAGAGGCTGCGCGATTCGCTGCCTGGACCATGCTCGTGCATTCCATTCTCAATTTAGATTTGACTAAAACGCGGGAGTAGCTCTGACATGAACCCATTTGAACAATTCAACACACTGCAGGCTCGCCGACAGTTCCTAAGCGGAACCGCCATGGGGCTGGGGGCGGCCGCGCTCGGTTCGATCATCGCGCGAGGTGCCGAGGTCGACAAGGCTGTCACGGGGGGAGACCCAGTGAGCTCCTCGGGATTGCACTTCCCAGCTAAAGCCAAACGAGTAATTTTCCTATTCATGGGAGGTGCGCCCAGCCAAATCGATTTGTATGACTACAAACCCGATCTGCACAAACAATTCAAGCAACCACTCCCACCGAGCGTCAGTATGGGGCAACGCGTAACGGCGATGACCAAGGGAAAAGAGCAGTTGGTCGCCCCGTCAATGTTCAAGTTCGCGCCACACGGGGAGAGCGGGCTGGTGATGAGCGAACTGCTCCCGCATTTATCGACGGTGGCCGACGATTTGTGCATTATCAAGTCGATGAACACGCACTCCATCAATCACGATCCCGGCAAGACCTTGATCTGCACTGGTACTGAAATTCCCGGCAAGGCTAGCTTAGGTGCTTGGCTGAGTTATGGTCTGGGACGCATGAATGAAAACCTCCCTGATTTCATCGTCCTCAGTTCTGCGTTTTGGAGTGGCGATAAACAGAACGTGCAGGCGCTCTACAGTCGTCTATGGGGCTCGGGTTTTCTACCCTCGCGACATCAAGGTGTCTCGTTCCAACCGACGGGCGATCCGGTGTTGTTTCTTTCTAATCCCGCTGGTGTCACCGAGAATAGCCGCGCTCAGATGCTCGATTTAGTGACTCGTCTCAATCGCGATCACTTGGATGAGATTGGCGACCCCGAGATACAAACCACCATCGCGCAGCAGGAGATGGCCTTCCGCATGCAAACCTCTGTCCCCGAGTTGATGGATCTCTCGCAAGAGTCGGCCGAGACCCTAGCCATGTATGGTCCCGAAGTTGAAAAGAGTGGCTCCTTCGCTCGCAATTGCCTGCTGGCTCGTCGCATGATTGAACGCGACGTGCGATGTGTGCAGTTGTTCCATCGCGGTTGGGATCACCACGTCGGTCTGCCAGTCAAACTGCGTGGGCAAACGCACGACGTCGATCAGCCCGCCGCTGCCCTGATCGCCGACCTGAAGCAACGCGGCCTGCTCGATGAGACTTTGATTGTGTGTAGTGGGGAGTTCGGGCGGACGACCTATTGTCAAGGGAATCTCACCGCCACCGATTACGGACGCGACCATCACCCACGATGCTTTACCGCATGGCTGGCAGGTGGTGGGGTGAAGGGAGGGATGGAGTACGGACAGACCGACGACTTTAGTTACAACATCGTCGAAAAGCCGGTCCATGTACGCGACTTGAACGCCACCATTTTGCATCAGCTTGGCATCGACCACAATCGCCTGACCTTCCCCTTCCTCGGACTCGATCAACGCTTGACCGGCGTGGAGGAGGCATTTGTAGTGAAGGATGTTTTGGCGTAGTGCGCCGTCCGCATTAAAAAGTGGGGTTGGCAGCGCTCAGAGTAGAACGATTGTCCCAATCGTTTTTCAAGAGATTGCGACAATCGCTCTACATCGCCAATATTTTCCCCCTGGCCACAAGATCGCGAACAGAAGCTGAACGCAAAAACGTAGGGCATGTGCGAATATTGGACAGCGTTTAGACTAGAGTTTTTGTCCCGAAAAATACTTCGACCGAAAGATTTTATGACCGAAAGATTTTGGGTTTAGTTGCGACAGTTATTTTCCGCACGATGCTTAGCGCAGTTTTTGTTCGAGAGCGAGCAGGCGATCGTCGGTGCGGCGGAGACGGCGACTGACCTCGCGGCCCATGTTCATCATGATAATGGCGTACTGTTCGACATTCTGCTTGTAGAGTTCATGCAGTCCGCGCAGGTGAATTTCAATCGCTTGGCAATCGACCTCGGCTCGCACGGAAGCTGAGCGGGGCATGAGATCAATAATGGCCATCTCACCAATACAATCGCCCTGTTTGAGTCGGCCAAGTTCCAGTGTCGCTTGCTCCCACTGCCGTTCGCAGATGACCGAGCCCTGTTCGAGTACGAAGAACGACTCGGCTCCTTCCCCCTCGCGGAAAAAATAATCACCGGCGGGTACGTTCACGGCTAGGGAGCGACTGAGAATGAGAGTTAGTGTGTCGTCGCTCAGTCCGCCGAATATCGGCATGCGACGCAATAGAGTGTAGTATTGCTCGGATGTCACCGTCGGAAAGCTCCTCAGTGTGCCAGTAACTCGGTGCCATTATACCGCATCCTAGTGGCCCCAACGACATTGTAGCCGCCCCCACCCGTACCCAACCAAATGCTGCGCGGGAAACCTTTCAAATTCGGGCTGGTTGTGGTTATACTGGTGCGACCCACGGCCATAGCCTGAGATTCACAGCGGGATGGAACTTAAGGTTTCGAGAACTAGTTCGGCGACCACCCCGCTCGACTCAACCCACCTCACTCACTACTACTCCTTACTGGATGATCCGACAGATGAAATTGTTCCCTCCCTGTAAGCCGACATCTCTTCTCAAATTTAGCTGCTGGGCGATTGCGAGTGTCATCGCTGCATCAGTAATTCTTGTCTCTCCATACTCGCTACAACTGGCGCGCGCCCAAGATGGAGCGAAGAAGAACGCCAAGTCCTCGCAGAGAGCGAAACAGGCGAAGGTAGGGCCAGCCATCGGTGAAAACAAAGCTACTCCCATCGACCGCATCAAAGCCCCAGAGGGCTTCAAAGTGGAATTGCTCTATTCAGTTCCCGGTGAAGATCAGGGCTCGTGGGTCAATCTATGTGTCGACAACAAAAATCGGCTGCTGGTCAGCGATCAATTCGGCGGGCTGTACCGTATTCAACCCCCTGCACCCGGAAAAACGGTGCAGGAGTCCGACGTCGAAAAGGTTCCTGCCGATATTCGCGCCGTCAATGGCATGGTGTGGGCCTTTGATGCGTTGTATGTCGGAGTCAATGACTACGAACAAAAGATCCCCAGTGGTTTCTATCGCCTGACCGACAGCGACGGCGACGATCAGCTTGACAAAGTCGAGATGCTCCGTGAAGCCAAATCGAAGGGGGACCATGGCGTGCACGCAGTCGTCCCCACGCCCGATGGCAAGGCGCTCTATCTGGTGACAGGCAACAATACCATTCCGCCGCAGCTCGCAGAAAGTTCGCCTGTGCCACAAGTGTGGGGCGAAGATCACTTGCTACCCAGCATGCCCGATGGTCGCGGACATAACCGTGGTGTACTGGCTCCCGGTGGGATCATCTATCGCGTCTCTGCCGATGGGAAAAAGTTCGAAGCTTACGCTTCGGGCTTTCGCAATGTCTTCGATGCTTCGGTCAATCGCGATGGCGAATTGTTTACCTACGATGCCGACATGGAATACGACGTCAACGCGGCCTGGTATCGCCCGACGCGAATTTGTTTAGTAACCAGCGGTGCCGAGTTCGGATGGCGCAACGGGGCAGGTAAGCGACCTCCGTTTTATCCGGACAATCTACCAGGAGTGCTTGACATCGGGCCTGGATCTCCAACCGGTACGACCTTCGGCTACGGTGCCAAATTTCCCGCCAAGTACCAAGATGCACTGTACGCGCTCGATTGGAGCTGGGGCAAGCTTTACGCGGTTCACCTTAAACCCGAAGGCTCGGGCTACACGGCAACCAAGGAAGAGTTTGTCACTGGCGCGCCCCTCCCCATCACCGATGCGATCATCAATCCCGCTGACGGAGCGATGTACTTTACGATTGGTGGCCGTCGCGTGCAATCGGGATTATACCGAGTCACTTATGTCGGGAATGAGTCGACCAAATTGGTGGAAGCCAAGCCCACTGTCACTCCAGCTCGACAGACACGCCACATGTTGGAAGCCTTTCATGGCCAACAAGATCCACAGGCAATCAAGGTTGCTTGGCCCTACTTGGCTGACACGGATCGCTTCATTCGCTGGGCCGCACGGGTAGCCGTCGAGCATCAACCGCTGGATGCTTGGAGAGATAAGGCGCTTAACGAAACCAATCCAGCGCTGCAAGTCGAAGCGCTTTTGGCGCTAGTGCGTGTAGCCGCCGATTGTCCGCAGCATCGCCCTCAAGATGCACACGTCGACACGGACTTGCGGGGAAAAGTTTTGAAAGCCCTGTTGGCAATTGACCCACAAGCGCTCAAGCATGATCAACAGTTGACATTGGTAAGGACACTACAGATTGCCCTGGTCCGCTTGGGACGTCCCAGCGATGAAGTGGTAGGGCAATTGGTAGCCAAGTTCGATCCACTGTTTCCTGCCAAGAGTTATGACATGAATTGGCTGTTGTGCGAAACATTGGCCTACCTTCAATCTCCCTCGGTCGCTGCCAAAGCAATTGCATTGATACGAAGTGCCCCGACTCAAGAAGAGCAGATGCAATACGCGCGGTCGATTCGTTTTCTGACCGCTGGCTGGACACCCGCATTGCGCACGGCATATTTAGAATGGTTCTTGAAGGCGGCCAACTATCAGGGTGGTGCCAGCTTTACTACCTTTATAGAGATGATCCGGACCGATGCTGTGGAATCGTTCGATGCGAAGTCAAAAGTTGAGTTGGCGGAATTACTGGCCAAGAAACCCGAAAGTAAATCAGTGTTGGAAAACCTGGGAGAGATTTTTGATGGACGGGGAGCCAAGGAGTGGAAGCTGGACGAATTGTCTACCGCCGCTGCTGAGACTGGTTTGAAGAATCGCGATTTAGAAAATGGTCGCAAGATGTTTGCGGCCAGTGGTTGCTTTGCGTGTCACCGCTTTGGCAATGAGGGTGGAATGGCAGGTCCCGACCTGACCGCCGCCGGTCGGCGTTATTCGCCGCACGATTTGCTTGACCAAGTCATCAATCCCAGCCGGGTGATTAACGAGCAGTTTTCTGCGATGCGTGTACTAACGGAAGACGGACAGGTTTTCAGCGGTGTGGTCGTTAATTTGAGTGGCGACAGTTTGACCCTCAATACCGATCTCACCAATCCCAATCAACGGGTCAATATCGATCGTAAAGAAGTCGAAGAGATGTCGGTCTCACCCGTCTCACCGATGCCCGCCGAATTGTTCAGTCGCATGACCAAGGATGAGATTTTGGACTTGCTGGCTTACGTCATTGGCGGACCAGACGTTGCCAAAAATTAACTCGACTGCTGCACGGACGGGTTTATCAGGAATTCCAACGTCCGATTTTCAGCAATATCAATCGTCCTAAGAATGAACGGTTCCCGACCCATCGGTGATTCCATTGCGTCTCCTGTGAAAGTACGAGTGCTCTCGTCTAACTTGACGTGGATCGATTCAACCAGGGGAATTGCGTATCGGGGCAGGGCAACTGTAGAAAGCTGCAAAGTTTTGGCCAGTCATCGCCATTCATTATGTCTAAGACCAAGAAGTTAGGGCTTGCTTCAAAGTACGCGACTACTTCGGCAGTATGTTGGTCGAATCGCCTCCCATAAATTTGTTCGTTCCCCACCGGGCTGCCACATCCTTCGCCGTAAATCCATTTTCGCATTGGTGTGCTCGCAGTTCCGAAATGCGATTTGACGCTCAACAGCCAGCTAGTAGTCTCGCGGACAGTAAGTATGAACTTGCCATCGGTATGCCAACGATTCAGCTCTCGATAGAGAATTGGCCACGGATTGTCGCGAAACGCGTCGTATTCAGCTAGAACAGGCTTGACGAGTTCATGCACGTTGTCTTGCAAATCACGCCGCCGAATAAAATTGGGGCCGGTCACGCGGTATCCCAAGTGACTCAATGCAGCGGCAAGACTCGTTGTGCCGGTCTTGTGCAAGCCGATGCAAAATACTTTGGGCCGTCGTTGCAGACTGGCTTCGTTACTATCACTCATAGTCTGGCAACATCTGGCGGTACCATATCAACGATCCTCCAAAACTGCGCTAAGACACTCTGCAAGCTAAATTCTGGAAGGCAGGACTCTCGTCTCGCGATTTCGGACAGTTGACGATATCGATAATCGTCGTCAAGTAAGTCATCAATTACTGTACACCAATGCGCCGTGTCCTGGGACGGATCGATGAGGATTCCTCCGCGCCCGACACTTTCTGGCAGTCCTCCAATGTTAGTCGCAATTACGGGAACGCCGCTAGCGGCTGCCTCCAGAGCGACCATGCCCAGGCCCTCTTCCCACTTCGATGGGGCTAGTAGTATCGAGCTTCCATCAAGGATCTCACCAATATCCGCCACACGTCGTAGCAATGTGACGTTGGGCAATGTCATTAAACTGCGAGTGAGAGCTTGCTCCAAATCGTGTGTTAGCGGCCACGATTCGATTAGCACAAACTTTCGATGAGGCATCGCTTTAGCTATCGACAAAAATGTTGCAACTCCCTTTTGCGGGTAGGCGTTTATCATCATCAGTGGTCCTTTTCGTTTTGGACGAACATTTCTAAGCGACTCGCATAACGCGGAGGTAATAGGATAGAGCACCGCCGTTTCAACACCCGAAGCGTCTTTGACCTTTCGTCGCAGGAACTCTGACAAGCAGACTATCTTGACTCAGGTACTCGCCATTTCTTGAAGGCAAGAGGGTTCGAATTCGGCATCCATAACGTAGTGCATTGTGGGGTTGCCAGCCGCTCGTGCCGCAATCAATGGTGAGTTAGAATTTTCGAGTTGTCCCCACACGAGGGCCGGACGCTGCGAAATTAGCGTCTGAAGCTCTGCCTCGAAATCAATCGTTGACCGACACTGGTAGCCACAGTCAAACGAAATCCATTCAGAGTCTCTACGCATCCGAGTGATATTGAGCGCTCGCCAGTCCTGGGAGCTAGGCGATAGTCTGTCGATCGTCTTGATCGACGTTAGACGTCCCAAGAACAGTCCATCAACTCCAGCACTGTTTTCGGTAAGGGCTCGAAGCAATGTATGCGCAATTCGCGCTGCTCCCCCGAGTAGTAACGGATATGCAGGTCTTGTCTGGAATACCAGGATTCGAGAAATCTCGTTTTTCGTCGAACGCATTTTTATAAGCTAACGGGGAACGACAAATTCTGTGGCACGCTTCACGGCTTCTTCAGTCGGCTCGAATTGGAGGAAATCACAAATTTTCTTGATCCATCCCTGCGTATCTTTTACGAGCCCATTGTATGGCAGCCTCAAGACGGCGGCATCGGTCGTCGCCAAGAAAGCTTCACGTGACTGAATCAATTGTTGACTCACTAACATGCAAGCCTCCAATGGCCATCCCCAATTCCTGCGAACTAAAGAGTTGAAGACCTCCGTTAAATCGCGTTCGACAGATATAAAGTAGGGACGATTCCATGCTTGCATTAACTCAGGCCCCATCATGCACAGCATGGGCTGTTTCCCGCCGACGATGGTGCATGAATCCTGAAAATTGCGGCAATGACCGGAGGCCCAGATTCTCAGTAAATGAGCGCGTTGTGGCGCTGCGACGCGTTCGGTCAGCCAAGGCTCCGCAAACATTCGGCGGCAAAGGCTTGCCAGTTCATGGGCCTCAAAATGCCCTCCCGCGTTCGTCTTGTCCGGGACCTCGAATACTCGGCCCATGCGAATCCCCAAGTAGTGTAGCGTGCCGCTTACTGCGCTCGTGCCACCGCTGTACGGCCCGAGTACTGCGACCATTGGCAACGTCACTTTCGGATCGACAATGTCCTCTGCCCCTTGAAAAGTGCGAAAGCCAAACCGCTGATTGGCAATATCACTGTCGCCGCCAGTTTGACCAACCAACCATTTGCGGGGAACGTACATGCCGCATGCACTTGTTGATTTCTGAAGATCGCCCAGATGATGGTCAACGTGGTGTTTCGCCGTCCAGTTGTCAACGTCGTCAAAGTGGTGCGCCACACGGTCTAACATCTCGTTTGTGCGAATCGCGTAGGCGTGCATTCGATTGACGTTGAATGGCTGGTAGACACTTTCGTTAACTCGTTTCGGCAACCCAGTATGAAGTTCAATATGCTGTCCACCCAAAAACAGAAACTGCCAATCGTCGGGAAGGCTACTAATGAATCTACGGACGTCGTTGGCAAATCCAGGTGCGAAGACAGCGTCATCCTCTAAAACGAGTATTGATTCGATCTTGTCTTCGCGCGCATCTTGAAGCAGTTGTCGATGCGACAGATAACATCCCCACGCACCAGCCCCCTCTTTCCACCAACTGGGAAGGGAAATCTTAGTTCCATCCATTGCTGAAAATCGTAGTGGTCGCCCAAATGGCCAGTCAGACGGCAAATTTTTCAAAAAAATCTGCCATCGTTCCGGACGTCGATCCAGATTGATGACTACTACCCGCTGGAAAAGGTTTTTCAAGGAGTCGCTCTTCAAATCTTAAGCTCCTTCAGTGTCGCATGAGCATTGCAGAAAAAAAACTTATGAAAAAACGTCGGTTGCTCCTTGCCTTGTGAACTCTCTCGGAAATGAACGGTTTCGTCAATCTTTTCTGTAAGGCGTGCTAGGGTCCAGTCGGGACGATAAGGGAGTAACCATGGGCGGTCGTCATTCTTTCGGGCTTTCTTTGCTTTCTTCGAAGAAACGAGCAGCAAGGCGTAATCGAAACTACCTCCGCAAGGCACTGATCGAATCGCTACAGGGGAGGCTACTGTTAGCAAGCGACGTTATGCCGATTATGGCTGAGTCAGCTAGCAATGACCAAAACCTCGTTGCGACTAACGTTGCTAGCCAAGCTCCAGCTAAATCAATGGGTAGTGACGCAGTCATTGTTCTTGACCCCCTGAACGTCGATTCGAGCGCTGCACGTAAGTCGTTCTTATCATACGCGGCGGTTCGTGCGGGAGAAAGCTTACCGAGTGGTGAGGCTGATGATGAAGCTGATTTCATTTTCGAACATGACGAATCGCGAGTGTCGTTGAGCAAAGCGTTACCCAACCTGACCTCGGATCAAATCGCCAATCTGAGTGTCTCCGCGAGCGATGACAGTCTGTTTGCGGTTCTGCCAAATATCGATGACGGGAAGGACCTCACTTTCGAACTGTCGGGCAAACCAGGTCTGGAAGGCGACAGTGCAATATGGTTGACACCCGTCGGTGCTTCTTCACCTCTGGCTGTACTCCAGGTGCACCTCTCAAACTCCGAAAACTCGCGGCTGAGCGACTTGACCGATTCTGCAGACGACGCAAACGACGATGAGTTTTGGTCGGTTTTCGCCGAAGGTGAATCTGGCGGATCAAGTGGGAGTGGATCAAGTAGCAGTAGTGGGAGTAGCTCAAGCGGCGGTGGAATTCAGAACATGACTCTTAGTAGTACAGTGCATGACACGTCAACCGAGACAAATCAAAGGGGTCAGGTCTCTTTGGACAAATCAAAGGGGTCATGACAAATCAAAGGGGTCAGGTCTCTTTGATGAGCCAAGACTAGACATCAAAGAGGCCTGACCCTTTCGTTTTCTTCAACGGAAGTGTAACAGTTTAGTTGCTTTTGGTTCGGTAGGGGTTGTGTTGACGAGTGATTTTGACGTTAGAGAGAGGTGTCTTTTTCGGAACGGATTTCGATGCAATTTTGCTTTTACCCGACTCTCGAACACCCTTGCGGTAAAGTGCACAATTGCCCGCATCTAGGCGGTGTTAGCATCGGTTCTCTGGCCCAGATCGCTAATCACA
>JBGSJT010000547.1:0-18268 GCA_041741715.1 Pirellulaceae bacterium
GTCGATCCTAGCGATTCGATCCTCAGCATCGCCGAGCGACTGAGCAAGTACGGAGGTGGTGGAACCAACTGCGCTCTGCCTTTGGAAGCTGCTAACGTACGCTACCGCAATCGCAAGTTTGCCGGTGTTGTGCTCGTCAGCGACAACGAGAGCTGGGTTGGAACGGGCCGTCACGGCTCAACCGGTGTGATGACTGCCTGGGAAACCTTCGTCGCCCATCAGCGCAAGCTGGCTGGTCGCGAGGCGGCTCCGAAGCTGGTATGCATCGACATTCAACCTTACCAGACCGTTCAGGCGGTGGAGCGTAAGGACATTTTGAACATTGGTGGCTTTAGTGACGCCGTGTTCAACGTTGTTTCGAACTACTTCATCGACGACAACGCTCGCTTCGTCCGCGAAGTCGAAGCAGTCGAGTTGTAAGATATGTATCACCAACGCCCGCGAGTCGACTTATCGGCTAGTGGGCGTTTTTCTTTACTTTTGCGTATCCATCGTCAACTGTGATTGTTACGAGTTTACCTCATTGGTGGTGGCACCAAACACCCGTTCAAGTTCGATTCGCTGGCGGTGGGGAAACAAGTGGCGATAGCGCTTTCGCATGTCTTCCGTTTGATGCCCCACCCAAGCGTCGATCATGCGTTGATCTACCGCCAGTGAAGCACAGTTCGAAATGAAGGAATGGCGGAAAATATGCCAGCCGCGGATGACTTTCCAGCGAGTGTCTCTGAGCGTCGTTGAAAAATGGTCCGTAGCTTCGTCTGGTGCAACGCTTTCGTCGTTCTCGCGACGATTTCCGTTGCGTTCACGAGCTACGCGGTGTTCCGCTGGAAACGTGTAGACAGAGAGCATGGTGTGATTGAACCACGTTGATAGCACCTCGCGTAAACGAGGCGACATGGGGACATGTCGAAAGGTCTCGGTGCCCTTCTGCCGCTTCTTCTCGCGTATGAGAATTGTGTTGTTCTCGAAATCGATGTCGCTTTGCATTGACCGGCAGAGCTCGCTGCGTCGAGCGCCCGTGTGTGCCGCCATGAAGGTCATGGGGTATAAGAAGTCATAAATTGCCAGTCGCCGAACGTCTTCCAAGAGTTCATTCAATTCGGCGTTGCTCAGAAAGAGACAATCCCAGTAGTCGGCCTCGGAGTGGCCATCGGGAATGCCGCGTTTGATGCGGGCTTCGATCTGGTCCCAGATTTGGAAAGGAAACTTTTGTCGTTTTCGAGGGTAGCGAAGCCCTTGATTGGGAAACTCGTGGCTAACGAGCTCCGATTGCTTGGCCCATCGCCACAGCGTGCGAAAACTAGAAACTTCCTTCTGAATCGTACCAGCACTGACCGGTCGACCGCGTTTTCCAATTTCGTTGGATCTTGTGTTCACGTACTGCTGAAGGTCGTCCCGCTGAAGGGTCCGCAGTTGACGACGTTGGCCGATAATTCGGACCACGTGCCGCATGTGAATCGCCGCAATTCGGAGGGTTTCGGGAGCCAGGGCGTCAGGGGGAATACTGGTGCTATAGCGCTCGAAGAGGTCGGCGAGTAGGATGATCTTAGGAAGCGCCAATTCCTTGGTTGCAAGTTTCCGATCGGAGATCAGAAACGAGGCGACGTCCGCATCTAGCGGAATGGTCAGCGATCAGCGTCCGCGTCGACCGCCTGATGCGGTGCCGCCGAGCGGCTTTAGTCTAACAGGCCATGCCATTTTCGCTCTGAGCTCTGGCAATGTAAACTCGTAAAACCGATCGCTTCCAACCCGGAAAATGTCGGAGCGCGGTTTTTGCACAGAGCGGAGATTCAATCGCGCTGAACTGTCCGCTCCTACCAGGCATGTGGAGCCAGAATTGGCGCCTACGAACTGGTGACTGAATCCGGAGCCAGCGAGCCGTGCGAATGAATATTTCATGCCGCTTGGTTGTTCTACTCGAGGCTTTCTGTTTCAATGTCCCGTTCGGGGTAACGGCTCCGTTGCAATTGAACGGCGTATTCATGGTTCGAACTACGGCATTCAATCGGTCCATGCCCGATGTCTATCTACATCACTACTATTTCATCAAGTGATTCGAAATGGCTGGCGAGCCTGTTAATCCATATCAACCATCAGATATGGCCGAGCCTCATCCGAAAGGACATGGGCTGATCGCATACACGGTTAAGTTCTTGTTCGCGTTTCCGTTAGCACTCTTGATTTGTATGCTCATCTTGTACAGAGTGTTTCGGGCAGCTAATCAATCTGACGCGATCCGGCCTTATCTTATTTTGATGGCGTTTGGATTCTCGATCGCTCTGGCAGTCCTCTTTACTTCTTGTCGCACTTGGAAATACTTTGTGTTTTGGTCGGGCGGAATGTTTTTGGGAGTGTGTGTTCTCTGCGTTATTGTGGAACTTGTGATCGTATAGGTCTGTGCACGTAACAAGAGTGCCGATCGAATGCACGGCACCACCTCGAGTCGTCTTGCCTCACTCAACAGCTATGCGCCGAATTGCGTTCGGTGTTTTCCGAGCACACTGGATGGCATGGCCTGCACAGACCTTCTCTTCGGAAGCTCAAAACAAAAACGTTGCTATCTTCACCCCTCCAAGGAAGGCCGAAGCCGATGGCTTATCATTCTTCATGATTCAAGCCCAATCGGTCTACACGAGACATAACCTCGTACGCACCAATTTCACATCGGTCGCGATCGGACTTGTCGCAAGTACCTGCGCGAACGGGCCCCGCAAAGGCTTGCGACAGCACGTGAGGTTCTGGGCACAGTAATGTCCAGCCGCCATAGCGGCTCGCGGATGTCTGATATCAGTCGATCACGTTCCATCCACAAAAATTGGCGGTCTTACCGCTAAGGTCTTTCTAGATTTAGTCCAATAACTCAGATTTCTCCCAAGACTGAGACTACTGTTGGCTGTGGGTTATGAAGGGCTGCGCACTGCGGCGGACAAAAATGGGACAAACTGAATGTTCGTTTCCACTGTAAACTTCACACCTCGGCAAGGATTTTAGCAGCAACCGCACGCCCATTTCGGTGCAACACGTGTGAATAGGCGTGATCGCCTGAAGACCGCTAAGTCCTACGAGTCTAAGTAGGAAATCATCCGTAATTGGTGGTCCACAAAGGATTAGTTCTCGCAATTCGGTCAAGGCTTGCAGCGATGTAGCAGCTGAAATTGTGATTCTTGGGCTAACTATGGCAAGCCCATCGATCGTTGTAAACGTTCGGATCAAATCCAACTCTTCATCCTCCACGCTGGCCGCCATTAGGAATGGATGGGGTATGCGAACTGTGTGTTTGCGTAAGTCGACGAAAGTGAATGGTCCCCACCACTCGCCGAGCCCAAAAAAATGCCAGTTTTGATTCTGCGGGTTCCTCATCGACTATGGAAGTCGCACAATTTTAATAGATGGGAGTCTCAGATTTTTGTAGAAAACAGTGGTTGGTCCGCTTTGCCAAAAAGCTTGGTTCGGCGCTCAATGAGCTGGCGACCATCGTGCATCCCGGCACCATCCGCCGCTCGATCCGAAAAGCAGCAGCCACGAAGCCGAGGCGCCAAAAGAAGAATGGTAGGCCGCGCACCGCCGAGCAGTTCGAGAAGTTAATCCTGAAGCTTGCCGGGGAGAACAACTGGGGCTACGCTCGACTTTTTGGCGAATTGCGCAAGGTGGGGATCCACTGCGGACACTTTGCAGTGATACGCGTTACCGACTTTCCTGAATTGGATCTCGTCAGCCTCTCGCCCGCAGGTGGGTTTGATGACAGCTGGTGAGCTTAAGTGCCTCTGCTCAGGTTTGTTCAGCCCTCCGTGTTGAGTTAGGAGCACGCAAGTTTTTTGGTGGAATCTTACATCCACTCTTTGATCAGCTTACCTTCGATCAATCGGATCGGGCGATCGTCCGGACTCTGGACAATCAGGTCGGTGGGAATACCCAGCTTCGTATAAATCGTGTTGGCCAAGTCTTCCGAAAGATATTCATCGCGTATTACAGCGCCTCCTTCAGCATCAGTTGCCCCGAGTACCTGACCACCGGGAACGCCTGCGCCAGCCATGATCGCGAAACCGGCCGAACCCCAGTGGTCGCGGCCGCTGGCTGAGTTGACCGTCGGAGTGCGTCCGAAGTCCGTGAACCAACACACCAGCGTATCATCGAGCATGCCCCGCTGTTCCAAGTCGATCAACAACTGTGGTAAGGCTTGATCCACCGGAGGCAGGCGACTCGTTTTCAACGACTTAAAATTGTTCGTGTGCGTGTCCCAGCCTCCATCGGTGATTGTCACAAACCGCACTCCGGACTCGATCAATCGTCTAGCCAACAAGCAGCTTTGGCCAAACTTTGTTCTGCCGTACGCATCGCGGACTTGCGAGACTTCTTCGTCGATAGCGAAAGCCTGTTTTGTTTCCGGCGAGGTGATCATGTTGAAAGCCGTCTTGTAGTTCTCGTCAAGGGCATCAAAAGCAGCCGGCTGCAGGTCAACTTGTCGCTGCAGCGAGTCCAGGCGGGCTAAGATGGATTGCCGATGGGCTACGCGATCCATACTAATTCCGCTCGGCGGTGTAATGTCACGCACGTTGAACTTATCCGCATTGGGATCTGCCAGCATTTCAAATGCGCTGTGCTCTAATCTAAGTACGCCAGCCGAACCTCCGCCAAATCGCTTGTCAATGCTGGACCCCAATTGGACAAACGGTGGCATGGCCGTACGAAACCCCTTGTAATAGCTCACAACCGATCCATAGCAGGGATAGGCCACCGCCTGATTAAACTTGCGCCCCGACATGACCCATTGATCGGCGGAACCGTGGCTGCCATTCTGCGGATTCCACCCCCGCAGCAACGCAAACCGTTTTTGTTCCTTGGCCATCCGCGGCACACACTCTGTGAAACGGATCCCCGGGGTCGCAGTGGAAATGGATTGAAACTCGCCCCGCACGCTGACCGGCGCATCCGGCTTGGGATCAAACGTGTCGTGATGGCTAGTACCACCTTGCGTCCATATCAATATGCAATTCAGGTCGCGCACCGGCTTGCCCTCGGCGGCTTGAGCACGACGTATACCCGCTAGCGTTGGTAGCGAAATTCCCATTCCCGCCAGCGTGCCAATTTGAATCGCATGGCGGCGAGAGATTCCATCTTGGGTCTTAGAACCGAACCTTGAGAATTGGAGCATCGTTGGATTTCCCTCTGCCTGGTATCATCAACCAGGCAACATTGGGTCTAAGGTAGGACCCCATCGCACCCCGCAGGATGTCGCTGAGGCAGTTGGCTGCTGTTAGCAGCTTGGGCAGGATTTAACGTAGATTAGCAAATCCAAAATCCATAAGCAAACCGGATTAGGATATATTGAATTGCCCTTTAAGTAGATTTTCCGCAATTGCCCACCGGAATGTGCGTAGTTACCACCAGGCGCATGGGCTAGAATACGGCAAGGTCCTACAACAACCTACGCCATCCACCCCACGGACGTTAAGCAGTTGGCTGTGCTGCTCGTCCCTGCGACCTACCAAATCTTAGCCACACCGTTTTTCAGCCAATACAGCGAATTTCTAGCGGAGATCGACCTTCGATGCGATTCCTCGTTTCTGTAGCTTGCTGTCTAGCATTTTCAGAGTGCCTATCGGCAGCGGGGCCAACCTCGTTTGTCGTCACTCCCGCACAGGTGCAGCTGTCCGGTCGTTTTGACCGTGTGCAACTCATTGTTACCGAAGCGGTGTCATCGGCTGAGCATTCCAAGCGGGAATATAGCCCAGATCTCACCGCTAACGCAAAGTACACAATCATTGGCTCAGGTACGATCACCGTCGACTCAGGCGGCATGATCTCGGCCATCGGGGATGGGACGGCAACCATCATAGTTTCGCTGCCCGGGGAGGCGGCGCTCGCAACTGTGGATGTCCCGGTTACTGTTACCGAATTCGAAACAACGGAAGTTGATTTTATAAAAGACGTGCGGCCAGTCCTGAGCAAAGCCGGCTGTGCGGCAGGTGCCTGCCACGCCAGTCAATACGGGAAAGGGGGGTTCAAGTTGTCGGTTTTCGGGTTTGACCCGGAGGCGGACTACGATGCGATCGCCGTTTCTTCGCGCGGTCGTCGGATAAGTCCGGCGCAGCCTGATGGGAGCCTGATACTCAACAAAGCGTGCTCCCGTGTCCCGCACGGCGGGGGGCTGCGACTGCAAGACAACTCTCTCGAATTCGATTTGCTACGCCAATGGATAGGAAACGGCGCGCCCAAATCCAAGGTTCCGGAAATGGCTGTCACGCAATTAACTGTATATCCCAGCCAGCGGGTGGACCAGCTGGGGTCGACCCAACAATTGCGAGTCGTCGCCAGCTATTCCGACCACACGCAGCGCGATGTAACCGCACTAGCCATTTACGACGCGATTGATACGGGCCTTCTGTCCGTGACCAATACCGGACACGTCAAGACACTGGGAGAGGGGCAATCGGCGGTCATGGTTCGTTACCAAGGCCAGGTCGCGGTCTCTACGTTCGTGGTCCCGTATAGTACACGAGCGGATTTGGCCGAATGGAAGAACAACAACTACATCGATGAGCTGGCCGCCAGGAAGTTTTCCGATTTGGGTTTAAAGCCATCGGGACTGTGCGATGACGCCACCTTTATCCGTCGGGCATTCTTAGATGCCGTGGGTTCGTTACCCGAACCAGAATTGGTAACTGCCTTCACGGAGTCTCAAGATGCCGACAAACGAGCTCATTTGATTGACCGCTTGCTCGGATTGACGGGCGATCCAGCTCAAGATATTTACAACGATCGTTATGCTGCCTACTGGACACTCAGATGGTCAGACTTGATTCGCAACAATAGTAGTTCCCTGGGCGAACAAGGCATGTGGGCTATGCATAATTGGATTCGCAACTCATTCCGAACCAATCGACCATTCGATCAATTTGTGCGCGAGCTGATTACTTCGCAAGGCTCGATCTATTCGAGTGGACCGGCCAATTATTTTCGCGTGCACGCAGATGCTGCCGCGTTAACCGAAGCAACGGCCCAACTTTTTATGGGCGTTCGCTTGGAATGTGCCAAGTGCCATCAGCATCCATTCGAAGGCATCAGTCAAGGAGACTACTACAGCATGTCGGCATTCTTCGCCCGCGTGGCCTCGAAGAATAGCGAAGACTTTGGACTGTTTGGTCGCGAGACTGTCATCATGGTCAAACCGACGGGCGAGGTTTCTCACCCGCGCACCCGAAAGACGCTGGTCCCCAAACCGCTCGGTGGTGAACCGCTGGAACATCCGCTCGACCGACGTATTCCCTTGTCGGTCTGGCTAACCAGCCCTGACAATGAATATTTTGCCAGGTCTGTTGTCAATCGATACATGGGATACTTATTAGGTGCCGGTCTGGTGGAACCGGTCGACGACATGCGCAGCACGAACCCTCCGAGCAACCTTGCACTGCTAGATGCCCTCACCACAGACTTTATTGAGCATGGCTATAACTTAAAACATTTGATTCGCGCCATCATGACTTCACGCCTGTATTCGCTCAGCTCCCAGCCGAACGTTGAGAATGCGACGGATGAGAGGTTTTACAGTCACTTTGTGGTCAAGCGCTTAGCGGCAGAACCTTTGCTCGACGCAATTGATCAGGCCACTGGCATGCAAACCAAATTCAAAAACCTACCGCTCGGAACACGGGCGATCGAACTACCGGACGCGGAGTATCCCGACTACTTTTTGAATGTCTTCGCCAAACCGCGCCGCGTGAGTCTGTGTGAATGTGAACGCTCCCCAGATGCGAATCTTGCGCAAGCCCTACACACGCTTAACGGCGACACTTTGGCAGGCAAGATCTCCGCTCAGCAAGGACGCATCGCCCAGCACTTGGCAGCCACAAAAGAACATGAGGAAATCGTGAGCGAGCTCTACTTGGCGACACTTTGTCGACCGCCCTCTTCGACCGAGCTGGAAGCCAGCCGGGAAATCTTGGCTGAATCTCGAAACGCGCCGGAGTGCTACCAGGATCTGTTGTGGGCGCTCATCAATACAAAACAGTTTCTCTTCGTCCATTAAGGCTAATATCGATGACGCAACGCGCGTTTTGGATATCTTGTATTCTCTGCTTATGCTGGTGTCGTTCGAGTGTTGGCCAAACTGCCTACCCGATGCTCATGAGCATCGAACCGGTTGCTAGTCAAGTCGGGTCAACGTCAGAGCACACCATCAAGTCGCGTTACAGCCTGGAAGGCGCCTACCAGATCCTGATCTCTGGTGGGGGAGTGCATGGAGAAGTTGTCCCGCCTCAACAGGAAAAATCGAGCGATCAAAAAGCCAAGTCAAGCTCCGGCGAATCGCTCACGATCCGTTTGCAGGTTGAGCCCAACGCGATGCCGGGTGTGCGCGACCTGCGTGTTGCCACACCACGCGGAGTGAGTACGGTCGGCCAAATCGTTTTGGTGGCTGACCCCGTCGTCGTCGAGCAGACAGACAACAACGCCGCAAATAAGGCTCAGGAGGTGACAACCCCCATCACAGTTTGCGGCTGTATTGAGAAGGCAGAGGATGTCGATTTCTACCAGTTCCATGCCGAAGCCGGGACGATGCTATGCTGCCACGTCATGTGCATGCGTCTACAAGATCGAGTGCACGATCTCCAGCAACATGCCGACCCTATTTTGACCATTTATGACTCTAATGGGAACGTGATCGTATCTTCAGATAACGAATTGCGGGGCGATCCGCTAATTTGCCATCACTTTGACCGTGCTGGTGACTACATGATGGAGATACGCGATGTTCGCTTTCAGGGCAATGCTTTCTGGGAGTACTGTGTTGAAATCAACGATCGACCATTAATCGTCACGACCTTTCCTCTGGCGGTGCCACAGCCGGCAGCGGAATCAGCTGCCCCCAAAGTTGCGCTGGAGTTGGTGGGCTACGGTCTGCCTGCCCCGGCTTTCGTAGATCTTACCTTGGAAAAAGGATTATGCCTTGGCATACAAACGCATTCAGTGAGCACGGACCAAGGGACAGTTAGTCCGATACAGCTGACCAGCTCGAACCTGCAACTTGTGACTGAGTCTCCTAATGAGAATGACACCGCTAATGTCGCACAGACAATTACCGTCCCTGGAGGCGTGAACGGACGAATTGATAAAGCCGGCGACGTGGATTGTTTTGCGTTCGAAGCTGAGAAGGGGGAAGGATATTCCTTTGAAGTTGTTGCCCGCCGTCTCAACTCGGCGCTCGATGCGCATCTGCGAATCCTCGATACAAAGGGAACCCAACTACAGTTGAACGACGACGTGCGCATTGGCAAACGCAACTTCACCGATTCTTGGATTGAGAATTGGATTGCACCGGCGGACGGCACCTATCTTATTGAGCTCCGCGATTTGCAGCTCCGTGGGGGAGAGGCATATGTCTACTTCTTGCAGGCAACTCGCAGTGAACCATATTTCTTGCTATTCGCCGACACCGATAAAACTCAGATCGCCCCAGGTACAACCGGTGTGCTGTTCGTCCGAGCCGAAAGAAAGAACGGGTTTAAGGATGAGATCCAACTGACGGTAGACGGTTTGCCGGCCGGAGTGACAGCGCATTGCGGTCGTATTTTGCCTGGCACAGGAATCGATGGATGCATCATTTTCGAAACCGCGGCCGATGCGTCTCCAACTGTAGCGGAAATTGTCGTTGGCGGGACAGCGACCGTTCCATCAGGTGAGGGGCAAACCAAACAGTTGGCCGCCGACGCGGTCGTTTACCAGGAGATTTACCAGCCCGGCGGCGGACGAGGACATTGGCCCGTTAAATCCCACGTACTGGCAGTTACCGCTCTCAGCGATATTCGCAGAGTCAATGTGAGCAGCACCGACCTGACCCTCAAATCTGGTGAAACACAGTCAATAGACATCGAAATCGAGAGAGCAGCCGACTTTGACAAGAACGTCACGCTCGAGGTAACTTACTCCCACCTGAATACCATCTATGGCAACTCGCTCCCCGAGGGCGTAACCATTGACGCTAAGGCGAGCAATACATTGCTGACGGCTGGCGCAACTAAGGGAAAAATAACCTTCAAAGCAGCCCCCAACGCGCCTCTCGTAGAGCGGCAGCAGGTTGCCGTCATGGCTAATGTGTCGCTCAACTTCGTTATGAAAGCGACCTATGCTAGCCCACCGATATCGATCAGTGTTGCCAACCGCTAGACACCAAGCGTCGGCCTGGTAGCCGGTTTGTGGCGGCCTGTGGTAAGTGCCAATGAACTTCTTATTGCAGCCGCATGGCATCCTACCATGCTGCAAAGCTCGGAAACCGATCGCCAAAAGGCTCCAATGACTCAGTCCAGCTACATAAAATCCGTGTTCAGCTTTCTGGCCGCTATTCTTTCACTTATTCCCGTCGGTGAGTCCTTTGCAGCGGAGCAACCACCCAATATCGTTTTTATCCTGAGTGATGACCAGGCTTGGACTGACTATGGTTTCATGGGCCATGCGGATATCCAAACTCCTCACCTCGACGAACTGGCTGCCCGCAGTCTGATCTTCGAGCGCGGTTATGTCTCCGCCCCCCTTTGCCGTCCCTCCCTCGCTTCCATGGCGACGGGGCTCTATCCTTTTCAACACGGAATTACCGGCAATGACGTCGACGGGAGCAACAACCGCGCCGAGTTGGACGCGCCGTTGCGGGCGGCATTCCACCAGCACCCGAGCTTCATCAAGTTGCTGACAGCGAAGGGCTACCTCGCCCATCAGTCGGGCAAGTGGTGGGAGGGATCATGGAGCGATGGCGGGTTCACACAGGGCATGACTCATGGCGATCCCGAGCGCGGAGGTCGGCACGGCGATGCTGGCCTGAAGATCGGTCGGGAGTCGATGGCCCCTGTGAGGGAATTTATTGACCACGCGACAACTGAGAAAAAGCCGTTCTTGCTGTGGTATGCCCCCTTCCTGCCACACACACCGCACAATCCTCCTAATCGCTTGCTGGACAAGTACACGCAGTTGGGCCGGGCCGCTGATGTCGCCAGATATTACGCAATGTGCGAGTGGTTCGACGAAACCTGCGGCGAGTTACTCGGATATCTGGACGAGAAGGGGATCAGCCAAAATACCATGGTGATCTACATCTGCGATAACGGCTGGGTGGCAGCGAGCGCAAACGCCGACGATCCAAACCAGAAGTTGTGGAAAGGATTCGCTCTGCGTTCCAAGGGCTCGCCCTACGACAATGGTATCCGCACACCAATTATGGTTTCATGGCCGGGCCACATGAAGCCGGAACGCGTCCCAAGTCTTGCTCAGGCAATCGACATTTTCCCCACGATTGCTGCCGCCGCTGCTGTAAAGTGCCCAAGCGACCTGCCAGGCATCAACCTGCTGGATGAGCGCGCCAGAACAGACCGCAAAATCGTTTTCGGTGTCTGCAACTCGATACACAATATGACGCCTGGAAATCCTGACGGCACGCTGCAATACCTTTGGTGCGTGGAAGGGGACTGGAAGCTCCTGCTTCGTTACCACGGCGAGGACACCACCGAATATTACAAAATACACGTCTGGGATACCCGCTCGGTCAGTTTGTACAACGTAAGAAACGACCCTCACGAAGAGCGCGAGCTGTCATCCGAACACCCGACGATTGTTGAACGTCTGAGAAAGCAGATCGAAGCATGGCATCCCGTGGGCAGGAATTAGGCGCATCGGGTAAACTTGCTCAAGAATCAAAGTGGACCAAGCGAGCTTGCTCGCAATCAAATAGACTGATGGGATCCGGCAGCCAATTTGCGGATTTAGAGAAACACGATGCGACAAGCACTTGTACCCCTTTTGATCATTGCCCTGTTTGCTTGCCCCTCGCTGGCCGATGGGAAAGCCAAGGTCGTTTTCATTTCCGGTTCGCCGAGTCATGGACCGATGCAACATGAGCATCGCGCAGGCAACATGATACTTGCTGATGCTCTGAATCGATCAGGTTTGGAGATAGAAGGTATTCTGGTGCCGCACTACGGCTATCCAGAAGACAAGTCCATATTGGAGGACGCGGCAACGATCGTGATCTTTTGCACCGGCCATGACGGGCATGTGCTCAACGCTCATTTAGACGAATTTGATACGCTCATGCAAAAGGGTGTCGGCGTGGTCATGATCCATTGGGCTACAGAAGCGAAAAAGGGAAAGCCCGCTGAAAAGTTCCTTGAGTGGATGGGTGGATTTTGTGATCTTGACTGGTCGGTTAATCCTCATTGGACGCCGAACTTCGACAATTTCCCCGATCACCCTATAGCCAACGGAATCGAACCATTCAGCGTCAATGACGAGTGGTACTACCACATGCGTTTCGTGACAGAGATGAGCGGTGTCACGCAAATCCTTTCAGACCTTCCACCGCCTGAAACGCTGCGGCGTCCCGATGGACCGCGCAGCGGCAACGCGGCGGTTCGCAAGGCGGTCGGAGCGGGACAAAAGCAGCATGTTGCATGGGCATACGTACGACCAGGTGGTGGACGAGGGTTTGGCTTCACAGGAGCCCACAACCACGCAAGCTGGCAGGATGAGAACTTTCGCAAAGTTGTCTTGAATGCGATTCTCTGGACTGCGCACGTCGACGTTCCCAAGGGTGGTTGCCCTTCGCCTGCGGTGAGCGACACGCGTCTTAAAGAAAATGTTGACCAGAAATAATTACCGAAGACGCAACTGACGACGGCTACCATATCAAGTATTTCAGTATCGAAACCAATCTCGAAGCGAATTGGCCTGTTGGTTAGCCAGCTCCCCGAAACGAACCATCTTCGTAACCATTCTCTGTTTGGTGAAACGCGTAAGTGCATTGATTACAAGTATTTAGCGATTCAGCGTCCGTTTCGGTGGGTGAAATCGGAGCGAACGGTTTACTGAATTTTGAGGCCAGACGGGGGACCTCGCGATGTACGAGGTTTGCGATTCAGCTTGGCTCTGAGTCGAGGTAGCAAAGTCTTGGTGGCTGGTGACGGTCGGTAGACGGACTTCCACCGCCTCGCTTTCAAGCCGTGCGGATCTTTGATGCCACATGGAGAAAGGATGAATCCCGTGGCGCGGTGGGCGTACGGCGCTTAAATCTGAAACGCTGCCGAATCCTCTCCAGCAGGCTTGGCTCGCCAGGCTTACGTTGTCGTGCAGGATTACTCATTTGACCGCATCGCTCATTTTTTCCCGAGTTCTCAAAGGCTGAGGAATCTTATACGGAAGGGTCTACTGCGGCATATCCAGCCCGCCTCTATGCCCAGAAATCGCCGAATTAGGTTGCATTTGCCTTGCTCAAACACTACGATCGGTAGAAGCTGGCGTGGGTAGTTATGCGGAACCGCCTTCCGCATATCCTAGTCAGTCCTGAGAGATCTAGGGTGCCTTCGTGCTTACCAAGGCTCACTGCGGCAGCATCGGACAATCTAGTCAGTCCTGAGAGATACAGGTCGCCAAGGTACTTGCTAAGGTTCTCCGCCGCGACATCACTAATGGATGTAAACTCACGCACTTCCATCAGATCGTTGGATTGCAAGAATTGCACAGCAATAGTGGGGGTTAATCTGTGATTTACCATGGTCACCTCTTCCTTTTAGAAATTGTGTCGCAGTAGGAACAATACGCTGCCGAAAAAGGAAACGTGCAAGCCGCTCTATTTCCCATGTGCAACCCCATTCATTCGAGTTCTCCAATTACCGCCTACCTCCCCCAAACCCTCCGCTACGTCTCCCGCAAGCGCTCGTGATCGATCCATGGCGAGCGGTAGGGGTAAAGCCGCTGTGGTACAGGCTGTTGCTTCAGATTTGGCTGGGCTGCTATTATTTCTTCGACGTGCCTGAAACGGCAATAGTGGACGGCCGCACAAAATTGCACAGCGCACTGAAAAATTGGTTCTGCAGGCGCACTGGTTGGATCTCATGTTAGAAGAGCATCTTCTCCACATTCTGCCACAAAATTATAGCGAGCAACAAGGGAGGCGATATGCAGAGAAAGAAAGCAACTGCCTTAATTGACCTGACGAAAAAAATAATCCAACAACGCTCAAATCGCCTGCGAGGCTCACGCAGACATTCAGCTCCGTATTTCTTAGTACGTGCAATCTCGCACCGATCACAGTAATTAGCTACAGCGTCTAAACCTCCGTACTCTTCCTCCCAACTGACATAGTCACAATTAGTGCAAAACCAGCGACGCTTCCGAACTTCGCATTTGTCATCAGATACCACGTAAGATTCTCCCCGACTCCATGACTTTCTTGTGCCACAGCGTGGGCAGTCAAACATTGGGCAGCTCGCTACAACAACCGGCAACGCATGGTTTGTAAACCGCTCGATGTAACGCCAAAGTAGGTTGAGCTTCGGCCGCAAGACCCACTGAACGACAAAAGCTACGCCAGCACTGGCAACCAGAGGAATAATAATGTTGTCGAACATGTCCGCTGCACACCGAGCTTGAAGTTTTGAGCTGAACACGAACCGAATAACTTAGGTTACAAGTTACAAGAGATAACTTTGCTAGTTTTTTGCGAGCAGCGGCACAGCACTTGGTCCTTCGATCCCCTGACTATGAGGAGTAGCCCCTGTCGCAATTACCAAATTACCAATGGACGGCACGCTGCTCTCACTTTACAGCCACATGTTCTTCTTGGTGTTGCTCGTCGCCACAGGATTCGCAACGGTACACGACTCGATAATGGTCGAAATTAAACTTCACGTTTGGGCGCAGGAACTCTCGGCTGACTTCCCTCATCGCCCGACGCGTGCCGCACCTACGACAGGCACTCCATGACAGAGATTGCGGTCCGGCAAGGGTTGAGTGAATGCCTAGCAATCCGTATGTGCCACCAAAGCAGTCAGTGAATGGTAATCATAGAGATTATCGCAGTTTAAAGCATCCGTTGGTTTCGTGGGTGCTATTGCTCTACCTCGCCGGAAAACTTTTCACCTTGGTTAGTATGTTGTACAAAGTATTCTGAATCTGACCGTCCGCTTTATGATGCCAATTCTTCTCGGCCAGGGACCAATAGTATCAGACCACGCAATATACTGGCGGGTAGCAGGGCAACCGTTATGACGCGTTAGTTGGAAGGACCTTCGCTCAAGTCTTGATACGCTAGTATGAAGTCACCAAAACTGATTATATCTCCGTTCTTCAGGGTGACTCTATGGACACGATTCCCATTCACATAGATACCATTGCTCGAGTACAAGTCTTCGACTTCAAATCCCTCTGGCATTCGCAAAAATTGCGCGTGATACGAGCACAGCCAGAAGCTATCAGAACGAACTTCGCAGTCGACATGTCGCCCAACAACTACGCGAACTTTATCAAGAGCGAACTCTCGGCCTATTGACGGTCCACTTAGAATTACGACCACAGGAACATTCATGACTAGGACTTTCAGAATTGGCAACACTTGCACGTACTGAACAACAAAACTTTCTTGCCGATCAACTAGGTAGGGATTTGCGCGAACTCAGTCGCGAGTATTCTCGCTCATCTGCCACCAATCAACGTGGATTTCTCCTTTCACTTTTTAAGGCGGTCGATTAGATAGTCGGTCGAACTCTCGTACATCGAATGCGACTGCCCTGGATGCACGAGTACCACATCGACGTTCGCTGCCTTAAGACGTTCCGCAAGCTTGACACCCATGATACCGGAGTGAGTTGGGTCTTTTGGCGAGGAGCCCACAACCGGAACCTCGCCACTGTAGAACAACGCGATCGGTGGATCGTCTTGCGAAACATGCTCGATCGGCGAATACTCCTTAATCCAAGGACGTACTTCTTGGCGCTGGTCGATCAGAGCTTGAAAAGTTGGCAGACCAAAGGCGTGTGCGCCATAGCCATAGTTTGGCATCCACTCGCGCAATTCTTTCGGATCGAGCGACACCTGAGCTCCATTGACAGCCGCACAGTAAAGCCGGGTCGATTCGCGGGCGATAGGGTCATCGCTAGTGGGGTCGGCCATGTCATCGTGAAAGGCGAGCCACAGAGATGAACATGCGCCTGCTGAACCCCCGGTCGCTCCAATCCGCACTTTATCGAGGTTCCATTCCTCTGCCTTCGAGCGAACGAACTGCAGTGCTCGAGCTGCATCTCCCAGCGGCGCCTTCACTGGCGGCTCCACATTCTCTTCGACGCCGTTCTGGACGTAGCGATAATTGATCGCCACTACTGAAATTCCTTTGGCCAGAAAAGCTTGCGGATTTGTCTTCTTGTCGCCGCCGCGCCAACCTCCGCCGTGAATGTAGAATACGACCGGCGTTGGTTTTTCCGATTTCGCCGGATAGAAGTCGAGGACTTGTCGCGGATGACTGCCGTAAGGCTGATTGATTAATGCCTCGAGCTCAGCCGCTCGACTTTGTCCGACGAAGAGTAACACGGCTATGAGTAGAACAAGGCGCTTCATGGGATTGGCTCCATACTAGTATTTGGCAGTGGTGCGGGAATCTGACGCTGGCAGGAATTCACATATTATAGCTTTGCGAGTCAGGCCCTGGGGCCTGTCAACGACTTGACTGGTACGCGACCGGGAACCGTACTACGTATCAGAACACATCGCAGATCTTTGTAAACGCGTGAAATACTATCCCATCTCCTTCACGGTGTAACCCGTCGTTTGCCCCCAACGAAGTGCGTATTCGTCAAGCTGCTTTTTGTAGTATTTGACAGCACTAATTACATCAGCCAATTTGATGTCTTCGGTTTTCTAATCGACGATGACCTACCCGCCGGGCTCTTCGAAAATGAGATCGATGACGCCGCGGATGACGGTGGGCTTGCCAGCGTCATCGGTGGTGGCTGTTTCGAATGGAAGTTCGCTGAAACAGCGTGAGGCAGATTGTGCGCGTTTCCAGATCTCGGACTGAGTGACAGATGTGACAGCGTTGATTAGTTCACTGGGACGACGTATTCCAAGCCAAATCCGCACTTACTTCGTTTCAACTAGACTATCTTCGGACCGCACTTTCGGCTACTTCTCAAAGTCTGTGTTGGGCTTTTCCAAATCCACTTCTTTGATCCAGATGTTACGGTAGAGCACTTCGTGGCCTTCGCATTGCAGCTTCAAGCCGCCGGGCGTGTCGGTGATTCCTTTGCCTCCATCGATGCCTGAGTTCGGTCCGCCCCAGACTTGGTTGATGGGTTGGTTTTGATGGACCTTCATGCCATTGAAGAAGATAGAGACCATTGCCGGTTCTGATCGTTTGCCGTCATCGAACCTTGCCGCGCGGAAGTTGATGTCGTAGGCGTTCCATTTGCCGATGCCGTTGTAGGCATGATACGGCGATTCAGTCTCGTTGATGATGGCTCCCATGCCGTGCTTCGTCTTGTCGCCGTCAAGAACTTGGATCTCGTAGCGATTCTAAAGATACACGCCGCTGTTGCCGCCTTTGTTGACGATAAAAAACTCGACATGCAATCGGAAATCGCGGTACTTTTTCTTCGTGACCACATCCGCCGTGCCATACTTGCCGCCCGCAGCAACAGGATCATCAGTCATCATGACCGTGCCGTCATCAATAGGATCATCGACGATCTTCCATTTAATTGGCAGCGACGAACTGAAGCGTGGCCCCTCCCAGTAAGTCCATTTTTCGTCTAGCATCTCGCGCGAACCGTCAAAGATGACTTCAGCCCCTTCGATCGGTTTGGCGCCGACACCGACATCGGCGCGAACTGACGATGCCAAGCCTGATAGGGCTGTTACGCCAATTAGAACGAGTCGAGCGGCTCGAAACGGAGTCGTAGTCATTGTTGTTCCCTTTTTATCGTTGGTAGTTTGCAAGTGAACCAAGCGCAGTGCCGGTCCAGCAGCTAAAGCCTGCCATCGTGCCAGAACGGCGTTTCGCATGGTCTGGCCTGTGAGATTCATCATAACGCACTGGCATGCAGCTTGGATTCCCCCCGAAGATGCATTAGATACGCGGATTTTATCTAGTACTCGATGCTCTCGGCTTTCCTATCTCATTCCACTGGATGGCGAATGGGTCGTCGACTTTGCACATCGCGCAGGTCTACTTCATGCACTTATTCTCGCCTGTTACTTGCTGCTGACAGGCGAATCTCGGCGTTTTGACCGGACAGAATCAGGAAATGCGCTTCCCATTAAAATTTGCAACATTTGTAAGTACGTGACCAAAGGTGTCAGAAGCATCGTAGATAATAAACACTTGGCGAACACCGACGGGCAGTTCTGTGTCCATTTTCGAGGCGGCCTGTGTCAGACTGCGCCGAGGATTGTTTTGAGGCCGAGAAGAGCCACAAGTTGCTGGACATCAACGGTCGACGAATTGGTAAATTTGAAGAGC
>JBGSJT010000548.1:0-1521 GCA_041741715.1 Pirellulaceae bacterium
TCGGGCAGCATCGTTGCCAACTGCAACCACGGAGCGTGAAGTAAGTCTCGCATGGAATTCTCGTATTCAAAGCGATTCATTCGCCGCCAAATCGCTCTTCCTTCGTTTTCAATCTGCTGTCGGTCCAGCTCAATCAAACGCGTGCGAAGAGAAGTAACGAACGGCTTCCTCTCCGTTTCCGCCAACCCACCAACAGGCGGCATCTCGCCCGCGTCAACACGGTCATGGATCTTGATCCAGATCGCCAAATCCACTTCGGCAACTCCACCATGTGCCTCAAGCCGCTCGGCGAGTTGCGTCAGATCAAACCCGCCTTCTGGTTCGTCGCCACTGTGACAATCCAGACAACTTTCACGCATTTGTGAAACCAGCGGAGCCAACTCATTTGCTGACGTGGGAAAAGGCACGCACAAACAGACAACGCTCAACAAGAATGCAAGTAGATAGATTTGTTTGCTCATCGTTGGCGGGGAGGGTTCACAGGAGCAAAATGGCGGACCCGTTAGTATAGCAGCCGATGTCAATCGTTGCTCAATCACCTACTCGTTGGGGTAACGGCGTCGCCTTGTCGGAGCGTTAACAGGTATTCGACCAGGTCGGGGCCAACCAACGTACCTTCGCCAGTGATACGACGGCATCGGGCGCAGGCGGCTTCTTTGTGGTTCTGGAACAGCTCGTGACCTCGGGCGGCATCATCTTTGAGTCGTGACGAACGAGTTAGCACGCGAAATGGTAGAGGCGTCCCTATCAGTCTCAGTCGTTGTTCCAAATCCACTGGCCTCGATCCATGTTCGGATTGGGGCGTGGGAATTGTGCGTCGGTTTCTTTCCACCATACTTTCAATTCAGCCATCAGCTCTGCAGCCTTCTCTGGCATTTTCGCCGACAGATCGTGCTTCTCGCCCAGGTCCTCCGCCAGGTTGAACAGTTCGGTTCGCGCACCCAAAACGAACCGACCCGATAGAGTTCCAACTTTTGGATCGCAGTCGGTTGGGTCAAGGTAGTCGCCAAAGTAGTGAATTAGCTTGTAGTCGCCTTTACGAATCATCGAACAGGGTGTCTTTGCAAACGCGACGACGTATTCGGGATGATGCGAGTAGATCGCCTCGCGCTGAAGCTCTCCCATTTGTAGCAGCAATGGCATGAGACTCACGCCGTCGAGCACCTGATCGTCTTTCGTTGTACCGCCGGCCAGTTCCATGAATGTCGGAAAAAAATCTACCACATGCACGGGCGTTTCGCATATCCGGCGTCGCACAGCATCTCGAAGATCATATAGGTCTCCGGTGGTAAACCATCAGCGCGACCCGGCGAAATCATCGGAGCGTACTCAGGCGACGCTGTTTCGACCGAAGTCAACCGCGTTCGCGCACCATACTGGCCCGAAAATAATGCCGCCCGCGTCGGCAGACATTGCGACAGTACGTAAGCATCTGTGAACTTCATTCCTTCCGCAGCTAAACGATCAATGTGCGGTGTTGCGACGAGTTCGCTGCCGTAACAACCGACGCCGTTCCACCCG
>JBGSJT010000549.1:0-5379 GCA_041741715.1 Pirellulaceae bacterium
CCGGCGGGATCACCGCAGTGCCTTTAAAGCAGCGGCGATCTGGGATGGCGATCCTGCCGCGAAAATGCTTAATCTTCTCCGGCCACTTCCATCCTATGTTTTAGCCATACCGAATGGAGTCGCGTCTATTGTTCGTCTCAATTTGGACCAGACCAATTGAGAAAGGTTGCGTTTTGCGTATTACATACGGAGAGAGCGGACCGCCGTTGATGCTGGCGATAAGTGCCGCGCTTCGACGAAATTAGCAACTTGGCTGTCCAGGATGGCCGGCCCGTCCTTATCTGAGCAAGAAAAACATATGTTATTCAATTCGATCGAATTCCTAGTTTTTCTTGCCGTCGTTTATGCGCTTTATCGCGTTCTCGGCTTCCGCGCACAGAACTGGCTGCTGTTAGTCGCGAGCTATATCTTTTATGGATGGTGGGACACGCGTTTTCTCTTTCTCATGATTTTTACAACTTCGGTCGATTATTGGATTGCACTTTTAATAGAGAAAGGAAAACTGCGAATAAAAGAATTGTTAGTACCTGCAGCGTTTCTTTCCGCTGCGGCTTTTTTGTTGATTGGTTTGAATTTCCCCGAATTACTTTTGGTTATTACTGGTGGAGGAACCGGCTCTCCGCTATTTTCGGAATTTGCATCATATACTCTGATCGGAATTCCTCTGTTCGTTGTGGCAGCTACATTTACATACAAGATTTTATCGAGAATGCCTGAGCAGAAGAGGCGTCGCACAAGCGTGACGATTAGCATCATAGTGCAATTAAGCGTGCTGGGCTTTTTTAAATATTTTAACTTCTTTATAGATAGTCTAGTCGATTCGCTGGCTACAGTAGGTATTGTAACTGAAGCAAGCCGTCTAAGTATTGTACTTCCAGTTGGAATATCATTTTATACATTCCAGTCGATGAGCTATGCGATTGACGTTTATCGGCGCGAACTAAAGCCCACATCACGTTTTTTCGACTTTGCGCTCTTCGTTTCCTTTTTCCCTCAGCTTGTTGCAGGGCCGATCGAACGGGCCCGCCACTTGCTTCCGCAGATTAGTCTCCCGCGGGCAATCACTGCTGACCAAATCGGACGTGGCCTTTTTCTAATTGTTTTCGGACTTTTTAAGAAAGTGGCTATTGCCGATGGTCTAGCTCCGACTGTCGATCAGGCCTTTGCAAATCCAAGCGCCAGCTGGGGTACTGTAGTCATTGGTACGATCGCCTTTGCGGTCCAGATCTATTGTGACTTTTCCGGTTACTCGGATATCGCCCGCGGTGTCGCCAAGTTATTCGGCGTCGAGCTTATGCTGAATTTTAATCAACCATATTTTGCGCGCTCGCCACGAGATTTCTGGCAACGGTGGCATATCAGCCTTTCCACTTGGCTCAGTGACTATCTGTACAAGCCACTTGGCGGAAACCGTGGGACCTTAGCCTTCACTTGCCGCAATCTCATACTGACCATGATTTTAGGTGGTCTATGGCATGGAGCTGCGTGGAATTTTGTTCTCTGGGGTCTTTATCACGGCACTGCTCTGAGCATTCATCGGGTTCTGCGGGAAAAATTCGGCGCGGCAAGAGATACAGTGCTTCAGGAGGCTTTGAAAATTGCAGGGTTCGGCTTGGTCACACTATACGGGTGGCTTTTGTTCCGAGCATCTTCCTTTGAACAGATTAAAAGCTTCACCCACACGCTCTTGACCGGGAAGGGCGGATTCGCAATCGAGACCGCACAACCAGGCTTTTCTGCTGCGCTCGGCGTCTTGCTCCTCATTGTCTGGGAACTCTCGCAATACCGGCACGGCGGCAATGCGCGTTTTTATCGTACCCTTCCGGTGCCACTGACCGGCTTTGCCGTTGCCTGTATGCTGTTTCTCACCTTAATGGGGACGAGCAATGAACCTGCCCAATTCATCTATTTCCAGTTCTGATCCTTTAGCGCCCCCCCGCCGGCGAGAGCGACTAACCCTGTTCGTTTGGGTGGTGATCTGGCTTTTAGTGATCGACATCTCTGTGGGCCTGCTTTTTGCTTACCCCTCCGATCCGCGCGAGACCAACCCCGGCGCAGCTTCGCTCTACTTTGATTATGGCCGATCTATGGAAGGTAGGCTGCGCCGCGCCACGCGAGCCTATCCCGACCAAAGCGCCCCGATAACCACTGCTGGATGGTATGAACCGCTCGAAGCCGGGGAGCGGCTGGAGAAACCAGGCGGTGTCGAAGTGACGGTCTATGGCATGTCGCACGCGGTTCGCCTTGCTGAAGCTCTGCACGAAGTTTCCCCGAGGTACGAAGTGCGCTCGATCGGCGCGCCCGGTGCAACTACTAATTGGGCATACGGCGCTTTTTTGCGTGATCCGAAGCGGGCCGAGAGCGAGGTTGCAGTCTTAGCAATTATGTCCTCAACTTTGCCGATGATCCTTTCTCCGGCTCCAATGAACTGGAATACGAGTTTTGCGCTGCCCTACACCGCAGATCGATATGTTCTCCTCAAAGGAGGCGAGCTGCAAGCGATTAAACCACCTTACGAAAGCTTTGCCGAATACGTGAGGACGCTCAACGATCCGGAGGCTTGGGAAGTCGCGCTTGACCAATTCGCTCAAACTGATCCATTTTTCGATCCCTTCCTCTTTCGGCAAACCGTGTTCGACAATTCCACACTATTTCGGCTAGTGCGCCGTGCATGGTCGCAAAAGCGAGATCGAGCCTGGCGCGAACAAGTTCTAACCGCCCAAGGGTACGATCCAGAAAGCGAGGCTGTTCGCACCGCCAATGCAATAGTCGCCGATTTCGCCCGCAAAGCAAGACGTGAAGGAATCCTGCCGGTAATCTATATCGTGGACAGCTTTGGCTATGGCGATCAGCTTTCCCGCTCCCTGAGTGAAACGTTAGCGAAAGATAGCATCCCTTACATTTCGACCCATAGGGTTGTAGATCCATCGAATCCTAGCGGCTACCTTCCCGACAGCCATTTTACTGACAGGAACGATCGCAAGATCGCCTCCGCACTCGAGCGCCTTATTGATCGGGAACTTGAGCCCCAGCCTATTCTTCAAGCGCCGTAGGAAGGCGTTTAGATGTTTGGTCCCGGTACGGTATTTACCGTCAACCGGAAGGAAGCACTATGAGCCAGATACTCCACTCCTGGCCCGCACACGACGGCAACTCTCTGAACGAATTGATATCACGCCAACAAACGTCGCAAAAAAGGCCTTTCTCGCACCACCACGAATTGATGCTTCGGGTTCTCGCCGTCGCCTACAAGCCGTACGTTAGAGGAACCTGTCCGCGGTTTTTGTTCAGCCTCAATTTATTGCGTCAAACAGTCACTCTGAATAGTATCGGTCATAGCTAGCTGAGCCATACCCATAGCTATCAAGGATGCCGCCCGCGTATCTGTTGAGCACCGTGCCAAGGCATGGCACAGGATCCAGCATATCCATCGCGTCTTTCAGTTGCCTGCGAGTTGTCCTCCCGCTGTCCACCACCATGATGTAACCATCGAGCAAACGCGTACTGAGCACCGCATCGTCGTTCGCGAACACTGGAGGCAAGTCGAAAATAACGACTGCTCCACCAGTCTCCTCGCGCATCATCTTCACTAGAGTACCGTAGCGGTCTCCAGCAATCGCTTGCGCTGAGTCCATCGAAACCGCGGCTGTGGGGAAAACCGCTAACTCTGCTCCTTCAACGCGAAGCCCTATCTCGTTTAGATTATGGTCCTCACCAATCAAGTAGTCGCTAATCCCTAATTCAAATTCGATACCGAGTTCCTCAGCAACACAACCACGGCGCAGGTCCAAATCCACCAAGTATGTGGGTACACTAAGCACTTTTGAAAGAGAGGCGGCGAGGTTGACGGAAAGGAATGACTTGCCAGCAGCGGGCGTGGCAGATGTTACGCCCACCAATCGAATATTTTCGTCGTCGAATTTCTTGGTAAGCTGAGTTCGCATCAAATTAAAAGGACGGGAGCGTTTGTCTCTGCTGTTGAACCCAACGATCTTGTTCGCCTCAACTAGCTCGCGTCGCGGCTGCACGCTACCGAGCGCGCCAAGTTCAATGGATCTAACGTTGCCCTGGGGCAGGTCTGGTTCGGCCATTTGTGAGTATCCTAACCGGATTAGTTGGGCGCAGGGCGCCAGAACGCGAACGGATTTCGCTTCGAACGAGTGCGGAGACGAGACTTTATCACCGGCACGACAGCAAGCGGAGAGGAACCTGTCACACCCTGCAGGGTCTTTGGATCACGTATGGGCCTCAAGAATAGTTCGACTGCCATCGCTAGCAGGAATCCGAGCGCCAATCCGCCCCCCAAGCCGATGGCAGTAATCAGTAACCTGTCCGGACGCACAGGCGTATCCGGTACGACGGGCGGGTCGACCACCACAAGCCGCTCTCCCATTTGCTCATCTTCAGCCCGGACCCCTGTCCGCGCCGCCAAGAGCTGGTCCTGCACCGCTTGGTATTGCGTATTCAAAACTGAAAGTTCCTGTTCAAGCTCCGAAACTTGCTGTTGGACGAGCGGCTGCCTAGCCTGGTTGGCCATCCCGGCACTAATTTGCGCTTGCGCCCGCTGCTTCGCTGCTCGAAGCGTAGCGATCTGCGAGTTATTGTTCGCTATTTGCTGATCGACCCCCTCTAGTGGGATCCTGTTAACGTTCTGTCGCGCCAGCTCCCGTGCCTCTTCCAATCGCTGCTTAGCGAAGACAACATCGGGATGGTTTTCGGCGTAGACTGCGCGCGCGGCCGCTAGCGTCGCCTCAGCCTGCTGCACCACCGGAGAGCGCTCATCGGAGCTGAGTGCAATGTTCTTTTGCGTGATTAGACTGGCATTATCCCTCTGTAACGAAGCAATCTGAATATCATAGCTCGTTGGATCACCGCTGACCATTAGCCCGCCAGCCCCCAAGACACCTCCGTATTGTGCCTTTATGGAAGAGATTTGCCCTTGCAGCTGCGCGATTTTCTGCTCAAGCCCGACTGCCTGATCGGTAAGGAATTGGGCAGTGCCAGTCACCTGCTCGAGGGTGCCGCTATAATCGAGTTGAAGAATCTCATCCATCAAGTCCTGTGCGACCGCTTGTGCAGCCACAGGTTCCGGGTATTCGAACGCTAGCTGGAACGCGATTGCGTTCTTATCATCATCCCCCGCACCCATAACAGGGGCCACGGTTATCGCTTCTCGCATCTGTTCGATAAGTTCGGAGAGCGGCTGCGACTGTCTCTTGCCTGCGTAGAGGCCGTGTTGCTCGATCATGGAAAGAAGAGCGGGTCGGCTTGTGACCTGCTCTCGGATACGCGCAATTCTCCGCTCAACCAGCTCGCCTTTCGTGGTCTCAATAACCGATTCTGGCAGCTGCGGCGACTCCACGAGCATCACAGCGCTCG
>JBGSJT010000550.1:0-2309 GCA_041741715.1 Pirellulaceae bacterium
TAGATTTATGAAAAACGGTTTTTGCGCGAGTTGGCTCTGTTCGATAAACGCAATGGTATGTTGCGAGTCGGCATGGACGGGCATCTGTTCACCAGCACAATTGAAGGCACCATAGTCGTCATAGCCATATTCGCTGGGGAGTGGCGAGTCGGGGATCATGTTGTTCGATAGATGCCACTTTCCATAATGCGCCGTGGCATAACCCGCTTGACGCAGCAGAGCTGGGAGCGTCAATGTCTTGGGATCAAGCCAATCGGGCATGTTGCGTTTTTGATTGCTTGGTACCCACGCAAAGTGTCCGTCGATGTTGTATCTGGCCGGGAAATGTCCTGTCATCACCGCCGTACGACTTGGTGAACAGACTCCGCTGGCGACGGTGAACCGTGTAAAATCTGTCCCTTCCCTGGCCAGACGATCGATGTTCGGTGTCTTGACGTAGGGATGCCCGTGGCAACTCAGATCACCCCAGCCCCAATCATCCGCGAAGATGAACAGAATGTTGGGGCGAGCATCATCGCTGGCCAACGCGGTCACGGAAGTGCTCATGCAGAGAAAAATAAGAGCTAACAACTGAGTCACGATTTTCATGGACTAAGGGTTCAATTCAAGAGCAGTGAAATTTGCGTTTATAATTGACGAGATTTACGTTTTTGTTATTGAGTGCTTCATCTTTTTGCCGGATATATTTTCGCCGAAAGCCCTTGTTCCCAGGCAGAGCCTGGGAACCAGAAAAGGTTCAATTTCGAGAGGTGAAGTTTTACGAGTCTATTTTCATGGTGGTGCCGCTAGCACTTTCGGAAGTTACTTCCCTTTGAGCATGATCGCCGGGCCATTTCCCGCGAACCGCCATGATGGCACCGGCTATTGAGACTACCAGCATTAGTCCTCTTCGCCTAAACGTTGGATTGAATTCGTCGCTCGTGTCAACCAGCGAAGCGATAAATGCTCCCACCCCGACGAGACAAATCACCCCGCCTACACAACGGATGGCCATCGATCTATAGCGAGGTGATAGGCAAGCGACCGCCAACACAAAGGGGAACAACGAAGTAGCCCCTATTGCAACACAAATATTCAAAGGCGTTTCGAGAGCATACATCAGCCCGCTGAAGCCGAGCAGAACGATCGCGGTAAAGAGACAAAGCACACCGACAAGTTTAATCATGATTCACACTATGAACGGTTAGTGAAGCAAGAATGATACGGATTCGACAATCGGACGTTAGTGCGTGACGACTGATGAATCGTCAACGAGCCCACAGCTAGCGCCTGAGGTTCACAAATTAATGCGGATGGTCGTGGTGATGTTGCCGCAGTAGATCTTTCCCGTAGTCGTTGCCATTGGGGGTACGCACGACAGTATGAATATGGTCACGTGTTGGCTCGGTGGTACGAAAAGGGGCGACGCGCCGCTGGTGATCGAATTCGATCAGAATCACTGGGCTGTGGATGCGATAGTAATACACGCTCGCTTCCGTCGTACCACCGATCCAAGCGAAATAGGTACTGTCGAGATGCTCTTTCACTTCCGACATCCGCACCCGAGCATGACCTTCGCGCATGTTCCCCGCGTACTCTTCGATCAATTGCAACAATGCCTGCTGTTGGCCGTCGTCCAATTTTGATGCGGCTATGCCAGCGTAGTCCAAGACCACATTGTCCTTGTAGGCTTCGGTCAAGTTGTTATTGCCATCTTTGTTGTTCATGACGATGGCTTGCTTACGCTGTTCGTCATTCAACATGGTGATTAACTTCAATCCTCGGTTCTGCTCGTCCTGCATGACAATTGTCCCTTGGAATTCGCCTTGCTTGGCTTCCACCGGTTCCGACCCCATGAAGACAGGACTCATCACGACCTGATCGCCTAAGACAAAATAATTGATCACGACATGGTGACCGTCAAGTTGCCAGCCCCACGGTTCCGTTTTGGAAGGCTCGCCCATAATGGTGATCCAGTACAGCCACGCGCCATATTCTTCGAAGTTGTTAGCCAGTTCGGCGAGCGTCCCATTCAGCTTCATGATATCTTGGGTCTTCTTGAGCCCCTGGGCGCTCAAACTGTGTTGTAGCATTTCGAACGCCAGTGTGCGTTGGGCTTCGGACATTTCGTTAAAGCCTACTCCCTGGCGTTTCATGAAGTGGCGATTGTCCCATTTCCTCCATTCCGAATCGTCGCTGGGGAACACAGTTCGCGCACGTTGTTCATCGCTCAGTCCAGCTAGAAACGCATCGGCGGCCACTTTAATAGGTTCCGTGGAGACCCCCGTCGATTTGATCTGAAACAGATCGTTTTCTTTCCCCTGCGACGT
>JBGSJT010000551.1:0-17649 GCA_041741715.1 Pirellulaceae bacterium
GGGCCGCGCAATTCTTGCCAGCCGTAGTCATGCCTGGAATGCTAATCAGAAACGGAACACGTGTTGTTTGTGTCCACAAGGCCCGCTTGTGTAACCATTCTTTCTCGCCGATGTGATAGCCGTGGTCGGACCACAGCACCAAGACTGTGTTTTGGGCATACTCGCTTGCCTCCAGATCATCCAGGATCTCGCCCAGCACCCAATCACAGAAACTGATGCTAGCCAGGTAAGCCTGCATGACTTCCTTCCATCCGCCTTTACTCTGGCGGATTTGAGCAAACTTCTTCAAGTCACCCTGCTTCAAAAACGTTGTCCGCACGGTGTCAGGGATGTCGACGTAGTCGTCGCCAACGGCCTCTGGAAGTACCAGCGAATCCAACGGGTACATGTCGAAGAATTGCTGCGGTACGACGAACGATAGATGCGGCTTGTTGATCCCGTGCACGATAAAGAACGGTTTGTCGTGTTTTTCGGCAAGCCAGCCACGAGTGTTCTTTACAATGGCTGCATCTGGCATCGATTCGATGCCAATCGATGTGGGGCCGATCGATAAAATGCCACCACCGATGATCTTATTCGGACCGTCCTTCGGTGAATGGTCGCTGAACGGTAGTTTCCTTTGAGTCCAGGCCTTATAAAGGCGGACCTTCGGCAACCAGTGATCTTCATTGGCGTGGTAATACTTGCCAGTTAGATAGGTGTCGTAACCGTGGTGCTTGAAGTTTTCTTCCAATGCAATCGCCGCCATCGCCGGCGCCGATCTCGACATCAGATCGGCGAGTTGATAAACTCCTGTTTGATGCGGGGCCATTCCAGTCAATACTGCCACGCGAGACGGATTGCAAATCGGCGCGGCGCAGTATGCACGCGTGAAGTTAACCGACCGTTTAGCTAGCCGAGCAAAGTTCGGGGTCCTGATTCCCGGATGATTTTGCAGAAGCGAAACGTAGTCGTTCAAATCATCGACGGCGATCATCAGTACATTTGGCTTGGGGCTCTCTTGAGCGTAGTTCAAACTGCTGATTGTTAGACTAACGATCAAGAGTGTAGGCAAGCTTCTCACGGGACTCGCCTTTCGGTGCGACGAGCGATCTTGGCTGGATGAACGTCGACATCACCGGTCACCTCACGCCAATGTTTGAATTCCAACTGCAGACGTGTCAAAGCTTCGGTGTGCTCAGATGCGTCAACTAGGTTGTGGACGCCCCACGGATCGGCATCGAGGTCGTAGAGTTCCTCTGGGGGCGCGTCACTCATACACAGCTGACGCAGCAACTCAAAAGGCAGCGGCTGTGTCTCCTTTTGAAGCACGGTTTCGTCGTGTAAGTTGTTGGCGTACTGCGGACCTGGGTCACCGTACTCGCCATGACCGCTGCCCAGGAAGACGAACTTTCCGGCCGGTCCTGAGGAAGTATCCTGAAGGAGGTTCCTGATGTAGTAGTAGCGGCCATCGCAGACTGCTCGCGCCATTGTCTTGTCGCCACCAACAGGCGACGACATGAAGCTATTGTTGGTCTCGGTCATGATCGTTTGACGATCTGCGATCACATCCGTCTCTCCACGAAGAATCGGCCACAGTGATGTTCCATGACAGACTGCCGCAGGCTGCGCTCCGACTGCTTCGAGGAATGTCGGATTGAAATCCAATTGCGAGATCGGCGTGGAGATCACGCGACCCACTTTTACTTGCGGTCCTGTGATGTAACAGGGGACCTGAGTTCCGGCTGGATAAATGCTAGTCTTGCCGCGCTGAACCGGAATTCCGTGATCGCCAGTGAAGACGACGACGGTGCGATCCGCCTGCCCGCTGGCTTTGAGCTTCTTCATCATCTCGCCCACGAACGAGTCGATATTTCGCACATTCGAATAATACTGAGCCAAGTCAACGCGAGCCGCCGGGGTGTCTGGTAGCCAGGGCAACATTTCGATCTTCGAAGGAGCGACGTCCTTGGGTGCCGAGTTGCGGTCCTTTGGATTGGTAAGACGATGCTTTCTTTCGCGAGCGCATCGAGATTCGGAGTCTCGAGTCCTGCGATCTTCGAATTGGGCTCCCGTGCGCCGCGCTCGCTAGTGTAATACCCAAGATCCTCGACATAGATGAACAGGATGTTGGTCGATTGATCACCTGCGAAGGCGATCTTAACTCCAGAGAAGCCGACGACAAGAGTAAGCAAAGTGAATAGGTTTTTCATGGTGGATTACTTCTCTTGATTGTCATTCAGCTGGATGCCCTGCGAACGCAGCTTGACCCGCGCCAGGGATGCCTTTTCGTTGGGAACATCTTCGCGTGCTCCAGGTCCAATCTTGCCATCGGCCTTGTAGCTGTTTGATTCCAATCTTCACTTGAGCTCTCCCTTGCGACCGTAAGTTTTATGCTCGGGATTGCCGCCAGACATGATGTACGCGAGTAACTGTCGAAGCTCATCGGCATTCAAGGTATTGATCAATCCGGTCGGCATTTGAGACGTCGGAGACAGTTTGATCTTGTCTATGTCGACACGATCGACTCGTATCGCTTCGACCTTGGGATCGGGTGGGTAAACCAAAATCGTTGTCTCGTCCGCGTCGATCACAAGTCCATTGAGTAGTTGGCCATTCTGTAGCAGCACCAGCGACGACTGATATTGGTCGGAAACGTTTTTGCTCGGATCGATGATCGCTTCAATTAAGTAGTTCCTGTCGAACTTGTTCGGAACGCTCGTCAGATCAGGTCCAACGCCCCCTCCAAGGCCTGAGAAGCGATGGCATGCTCCGCAACTCGCGGCGTGAAAGAGACTTCGCCCACGCTCGAAGTCAAAACCACCCTTCGGCTTGTCGTCTGCGATCGCGATCGCTTCGCTGAGTTTCCATTCTGCGCCGGGGCCCACTGGGGGCTCAATTGGAAAGTCGGGAACGGGATTGAAATTTTCGCCAGTCAAGTCGGCGAGCGCATTCCGTTCGGAGTCGCTGCATGTCGCCAACGCTTCTTCGCGAATGTTTGTCAGGTAGCCCGGATAGCTGGCTCCACCGCTGGCTTTAGCAGCCGTGTTTAAAAATGCAAAATACTCGCGTCGCAGTTCCATCGTCCAGCCGCTGCGAAGATTGCGAAGCGTGAATGCCAAGTCGATCGCATCGGTCGGAGGCGGGTTCTTGGTAATTTGCTTCAATGTTGAGCCGTAACGGGCATTCAACAGTTCAACTCCACGCCACGAAACAGCTTTCCCAAGGCCTCGATCGACGATCAGCTTCATGCCTTTCGCGGCAGCCGAGGGTGCCCTCAAGAAGACTAGCAACCGGAGTGATTCCGCGTTGACGTTCGCATCCTTGGAAGGAATTAGCGAATCGAGCTTCGCAATCACATTAGCACGTTGCTCGTCAGACGGGTAACCCATGCGCTCGAAGGTCAAAGCATAGGCACGTAGCAGTCCGAGTTGTTCACTCACTGAAAGTCTGATGAATTCCAACTCATGCAGACTATTCAGCAATGAATCGCGATGTTCAGGCGTTCCCATACGTGCCAGGGCTACAGCTGCCGCGATGCGAGCCTGTGAATTGGGTTCGCTAAAAACCTTCAATGCCCAGCTATCGACGCGCTGTGATTCAATTGCGATGCGCGCCGCGTGACGCAGAAAGCGATCGTTGCTTGACAGGTGCGGCCAAGCTTCTTCTACAGCAGATGAAACTGCCACGCCATGATACGCTTCCAACTGCCGGCGCATCTTTGCGGCTACGGGCAACGGTTCGGGTGCCGCTGGAGCCGTCGATGCCTGGCCAGTGTAGACCACTCGCATGAGTTCTGACTTCGTGCCGCGACCGCCGGTGGCGAAGTAGAGAGCGCCGTCTGAGCCGATAACCGCATCGGTAACGGGAAGAGCTGGCCCGGAAATGAAATCTTCGGCTTCAGCCTTGTATCCGGCTCCATCAGGCGTCAGATGAATTGCGAGAATGCGACCGTAGGTCCAGTCGAGTGCATAGATGGCGCGTTGATACTTGGCAGGGAACTTAGTGCCTCGACCACTAATCACGCCGGTGGGTGATCCCGGTCCAATGTTCACTAGTGGTGGCAAGCTGTCTTCATAATATTCCTTCCACTTGCCCGATCCACTGCGCCAACCATAGTCGCCGCCGCTGACTGCAAGACAGATGCGAGTCGGTCGGTACCACGGCAATCCCAGATCCCATTCCATGTCTGCATCGTAGGTGAACAGATCGCCCTGAGCGTTTAAAGCTACGTCGTATTCATTGCGGAATCCAGCGCAATAGAGGTCGTGCGTCTGGCTGGCGGGATCAAAGCGAGTAATCCACCCACCCGGTGCGAGAATGCCAGCGGCATGACCGCGCGGATCCCACTGTCGCGGCAACAACAAATCTTCTTGGCGTGACGGATTGCGGCGGCGTACGATACTCTCGGCAGCCGGCAAGGGTGTCTGGTTTCCAGATACAGCATAGATTTCGTCGCTATCTTCGGTGTCGACGAGTGCGTGATTACCGTGTTCGCCTTTGCCAAAGTAGGATGACATCAATTCGGCATGATCCAGCAAGTCATCACCATCGGTATCAGTCACTCGGTACATCCCTTTACCAGTGATGGATGCGTACAAACATCCCGACTTCCAAAGCAGTCCCTGTGCGCTGGAAAGGTCAACTGGCATCGTTTCGACTTTCAGCTCTCCATCGCTATTCACGGTGACGCGGAACAGTCCAAGGTCCCCTTGGTCCGAAGCAATCATTCGACCTTTGTCGTCGATTGTCAGCGATACCCATGACCCCTGGGTCTCTTGGGGGACCGAGTAGACAGTTTGGACCTGGAAGCCCTTTGAGATCTGCAAACTGGCCACATCCGTCTTGCGGTTTCTCGCTCCGTCCCCATCCCGTTCAGGTGCTGAGGAACTCGCCGCAACTTTCGGCTTGTCTGATTCTGCGCCAGAACTCATGGCCAGTTTCGTTAGAAGCTGCTTTCCCTCCTCTGCATCGAGCTTACGTAATTGCAAGTCCTTGAATTCGACTCGCATGGGCGGTCCTCGATGCAATTGCAGGCCTAGTTTTCCGCTAGCCATTGCGTCCTGATGCTGGTCGGTGACGTCGATCGTGGTAACGCCATTGACCTGGTGGATTAATCGATTGCCAACGGCAATGATGCGGATTTCGTTCCAATCCCAGTCGCTTAGTTTGTCGTTGTTGCCCACCTTGCCGAGTTGTTTCACGGTTGCGTCGGCATCAATTGCAACTCGCTGGCCACGTGTTGCGATTTTGCCTCGCTTGCCGTACTTTTCACCATACAGCATCCCGAACAGATTGGGAGTCGGATGCAAATCCATTTGATAGCCCATTAGTGCCAACGGGTTCTGATCAATGGGCTGACTACGATACTGCACTCCGGAGTTATTACCTCTAAAGCGAACGGTCGCAGTGAATTCGAAGTCCGCGACATCGCCACCCTCCCAGACCAGGAAAGTGTTGGCATCGATCTTCTTCTGGAGATTCGTCTCGCCAACAATCGCGCTATCTTGAACGCTCCAGAATCCATCCAGTCCCTTCCAGCCGGACAGGTCTTGGCCATTAAACAGCGTTTCAAAGTCCGCAGCCCGCGCAGGCACAATGGATAGCAATCCAATAGTAGCAAGTAGAAATAAGCGATTGATCATGGTCTCAATGTTGTGTTGTAGGTTGTGTGGCTAGTAGGCAGTAAGATGCCGGTCGCAGGTTCGCGAAAACAGCTTGGTAATTAGTTTGGAACAGTGGTGAGTGACGGGAAGGTTCAGTGCAAGTTGTTGACACTGTGCGGAGATTTGGGCTTGATGGCGAATTCATCGCCGAGCATTCGCTTGCGCAAATCGACGAAGTTGTAATCGCGTGTGTCTTTGGATGGATCGTAGTTTGGGTTCAACGTCGGCAAATACCGATCGGCTACGTTCTCCTTTAGCCAAACATTGAGTTCAGTGAACAGTGCTTGCACGCGCTCGGGATCAGACTTCGCCAAGTCGTTTTCCTCAGATAGATCGTTCTCGATATCGTAGAGGTGAAGGCGGCCCGACCAATCGAAGATCAGTTTGTACGCCCCTTTGCGAATGGCGGAATGCGGTGTGAGCGGCAATCCGTCCAACGGGTTTCGCACAATCACATTGAACGGATAGTGCCAGAAATAGGTTTCCCGATCGTAGGTGCTTTCACCTTGCACGGGATCGCTAATCATGCCTGCCAAACTCCGCCCGTCGATGGCCGGACGTTTACCGTCCTGGTAGTGGGAGGCAGGATCGATGCCGACCAATTCGAGAATCGTAGGGAACAAATCATTGCAATCCACCGTCCGATCGATCCACTGGTCTCCTTCGATCTTCCCCTTCCAGTAGAAAAATAACGGCACGCGTATTCCTCCTTCGAACAACATCCCTTTGGCACCTTTGAGGGGAGCGTTGGAGGTGATTGCTTTGTCGATGTAGGGCCAGTTAACGCCACCATTGTCACTGGTGAAAACGATAAGCGTGTTTTCGAGTTCGCCGGTCTCCTTCAAGGCTTCGATTAACATACCGATCGACTTATCAAGACTATCGACCATGCCAGCGTATGTCTCATTGTTGTGTCCATTCCAGCCCTTGGTAGATTTTGAACTGTAGTGATCAATGTCCTCCGTCTTGGCTTGCCACGGGCCGTGCAAGGCGAAAGGGCAAACGTACAGAAAGAACGGCTGATCGCCGCGACTGCTCTCGTGCGAGCGAATGAAATCGGCGGCTTGCACTCCCAGATCGTCTGTCAAATACTCTTCACCGGTACTGGCGCCTGGGCGACCGACATGCAATGTTGCTTGTGGCATCTTTGGATGAAACAGTTTCTCGCGACTCCACTCAGCTCTCCAATCAAAGTACGGGGAACCACCCGCGTCGTAGTAGGCGATTTCTTCAAAGCCCTGATCGCTGGGTTGATAGCCCAGCGAGCCGTGGCCACCCAAATGCCACTTGCCGATGAAGGCAGATCGATAGCCTTGCTCATTGAGGACTTCGGCCAGGGTGGTTTCATTTCGGCCCTCTTCTCCGGGTAGACCTGAAGGCAATGCCAGAATTGAAGTCCCATTCCACAGAGCCTGCTCAACATCGAGCTTGTCTCCCCAATAGAGAGCATCTTGCGGATGATAGCCCACGGGGACTGGCGTGTTTTGGTTGTAGAAACTCTGCACCGACGGGGGTGTAGCGGTCATGAAGCCGATTTTGGCCGCATATCTCCCGGTGATCACGCTGGCTCGGGTGGGAGCGCACAGCGGGCAAACGTAGGCCTGTGAAAAACAGGTACCCGCCTTTGCCAGTGCATCGAGGTGCGGAGTCTCATAAAACTGATTCTGCGGAGGCGTGCCAGTCAGTCGTTCTGCGAAAACGCCTATGTCCGCCGAGCCCAAATCGTCCGCAAGAATTAGAATCACATTGGGTTCGCCCGCTGCCTGAACGCCAGAAAGCAAAATCCCAAATGCAACGAGTGTCATAACGACGCAACGGATCATCGATGTTACCTTATTTAATAGTTGAGGTACTGGTTTAGCCAAGGAGGGCATCAAGGGTTCCTGTGCTATCGCCGAAGCGATCGATTTCTATGCCGGTTTGATTGAGCAACGTCAGCAAGAGGTTGTTAAGCGGTTGATCTTCGCCGTGCTTGCTGAAATTGTGATGCGAACCATGCTTGAGTCCCATGTTCTTACCGCCAGCTAGGATAAGTGGGTAGTTGTGCGTAACGTGAGTGTGACTCGTTCCGCTGCCGTAGAGCACTACGGTATTGTCGAGCAGCGATCCGTCAGCAATTGGATCTTCGGTCTCCGCCATTTGCTTGAGGAAGCCGAAGAATCGTTCCGAAAGGAAGCGGTCGTACTTAGCCCAGTTCAAGTATCCGTCCTTCTCTTTTGTTCCATGAGACAAGTTATGGTGGCTGGGTAAGCCGATGGATAATGGGAAATTATTCGCAAGCCCTCCGGCGATCTCGCGTCTTTTCACGAAGGTGACCGTGTGAGTGGAATCGGTTTCAAATGCGGCTTTGATGAGGCTGTACATACTGTCGATGAATTCTTTTGGGCCGACAGTGGGATCGGCATCGAGGTCGAATTGATCGGCAGGCAACTGAACCTTTTCGCGATCGATCCAGGCGTCTGCGCGATCGAGTCCTTCTTCAATCCCACGCACGGAATTAAGGTACTGATCGAGCTTTCGCTTATCTGCAGCTCCCAGAGATGCACGAGTGGAATTGAGTTCAGCCACAGCCGCGTCGAGGATGCTTCGATTCCTGCCAAGCGCGCGCCGCAGCGCCTGCGGATCGGAGTTGTCAACGCTGAACAGTTCTTTGTAAACGTTGCGTGGCATAGCCAATGGCGGAACGGGTTGGCCCGTTTCGGTAAAAGACAAAGTGTGTGAGCGTTGATAATCGCCGATGCCCCCCTCGGAAGCCATTACCAGCGATGGATAGCGGGTTTGAATTCCTTCGTACTGGGCGTGAACTTGATCCATCGAGATGGAGTTGCCAGTAGGAAGTCGCTGGTCCGCACCGGTGAGAAAGTACGCGCCAGTGTTGTGCGCATAGACCGATCGGAGAACGGGATGGGACAGACCAGACAGGATGGAGAACTGCTCACGCAGCGGCTGCAGCGGCTCTAGTGGTTTGGAGAGTGTGTAGTTTGTTCCGGTTTCGCGCGGGAACCAGTGCCAGTCTTGGTGCTCGTGGCCAATTGGAGCCAGAGAAACGCCGTTCCCAAAAAAAATGACGCAGATTCTTCGCGGCGTTTTTTGGGCTGTTGACGCGTTGGTCAATGATGGTAACGCGGGGAGCAGCAGCGTAGCGCCAGCGGTTTTAATTAATGAGCGTCGATCAATGCGCGGTCTGTTGTTCATGGGTCACAAACTTAAGTAAGAGTTTATTGAGGCTTGCTCTTAGGTTGATTGAAGACTTCGTCGAATTTCGAGGTTTGAGCCACCGACTTAGCCAGCGCCCTCAGGTTGTATCCAGACTTTTGAAAAGCAGAAAAAACTTGATGCACTTCCGATTCATCAAGCACATCCAACTCGTTTCCAGTGGCGTAAGTCATCAAGCCCTTAGCGATCCCCGTCATTAACTCGGCCTCTTTGACCTTGAGCAAGTAGTCCACCAAGTCGGCTGTTCCAGTAAGCTGCGTGCCGTCTGGCAGACGCGTGGTAGCGTCTATCGGATAAGAGGCCGAGCGCGTGTCGCGCCAGCGGCCCGTAGCGTCGAACTCCTCGAATGCGATGCCCCATGGATCGATCTGTTCGTGGCAACGGACACATCCATTTTGCTGGCGATGGAGCTCGATTCTATTTTTTAAACTGAGGTGCTTTGTATCGACGCTATTCGGATCGAGATCGGGCACGGCCGGTGGTGGCGGAGGGGGTGGATCGTGCAAGATTCTGTCGAGCAGCCAGGCACCTCGCTTGACCGGGTGCGACTGCTTGCCGTCTGAATTCATCGCTAGAATACTGGCATGAGTAAGGATGCCACCGGCTTGCTTCGATTGCGGCGTAGGCACTTGACGCAGCTCACCCCCTTTCACTGGAGGTAAACCGTAATGGCGGGCCAGCAGATCGTTGAGCAGCGTGGCATCAGAGCGAAAGAGTTGCCGAGCGTCCGAGCCAGCATGAAACACATCCTGAAACGTTTCGATAGTTTGACGTTTAGTCAAAGCCGCTAGCTCGGGCCCATATTCTGGATAAAGTTCATAGTCGATTTGAGCATCGTCTAATTTTCGCAAACCTAACCATTGTTCCGCAAACGTCGCGCTCAGCCGTTTGGATTTCGAGTCGTCGAGCATCCGGTCAATCTCAGCTTCGAGGACGGCTTGATCTTCGAGTTTCCCGCTGGCGGCAAGGCCAACCAGCCGTTCGTCGGGTGGAGAGGACCACAGGAAGTAAGCCAGTTTCGATGCGTAGGCCAGACTGTCCGCGTGCTCTAAACCTTCAGCGGGTTTACCGATGTAAAGAAACGAAGGTGATATCATGGCCGAAACGAAGGTATCTATCAGCGCCGACTTGACGTCTTGGCCATCGCTTCGCTGGTGTTGGTAGAGCGAGAAATAGCGATCGAATTCATCCTCTAGCAGCGGTCTTCGAAATATTTTTGGTAGGAATGTGGTCAGAGTATTTCTAGCAAACGATTGCTCGCCAGCCAGCGAATTCGTCGGTGATAAATTCCACGGATTCTGTGGGTCTTGTTGAGCGGGAAGAATCTCTACTTCGATCGCGTCGAGGTGGAGGAAGTTGGTTTGAGCCGCCTCCCAGGCAGCCATCGCCACTTCCGTTTGTTTCGCGGCGCTGCGGGCTTGGCTGCCGAGGGCGCCGCCGATTTTGGCTTTACCCGGTAGGCTGAGATCCTCTTGACCCTCAATCGACGCGGCCAGAATTCCGTTTGTGTTTCGCGCGACGTTAGAAATCGCGAAGAACAAGTGCTCTAGCTGGTCGTCCTCTGCGGTCCCGAGCGCAATTGGCAGCGCATTTTCAAGACGAAATCTGAACGTGTACACGCCTGGGTTCGACTTTGGATCGATTACATCGAATTCACCCGCGTTAATAACCTTCACATTTTGAACCGATCGGCGGCCGCATTCCAGTCGCATGCGTGGATAGGAGCCGTCACTACCCCGCGTGGCCGCAGCATGGATCCGGACGACAACCTCACCGGCGCGCTGCTTAGTTTTGATCAGCAAGAACTGAGAGTGTAAGCGGGCGAAACCGATTCCCTCGTCGACTCCCTCTACCACACCCTCCGTGATGTAGCCGAACGGAAGCGGTCCATATTTTCGGTCACGATAAGTGATGGGTCCACTATTGTGGGTTGCCTGGATTTCCGAGAATTCGGAATCGGAAACTGCAACAGGCGCTCGCTCCTTGGAAAGTGCTTCAGCGGTGCCTCGGCAATGGTGATAGATGTCTTCCAGCTCAATGAAGAATCGCTCCTGTTGCCCCGAACCTGCTTGGAGATGCAAAAACTTCTGCAGCGCGATACGAGCCGTTTCCATGTAGATTTTAAGATCGACCTGCGAGACCATGAGCAACGAGTGATCTGTGTCGTAGCCACTTTCCGAGATGGGGTCGGGGGGCAGCAACGTATGGAAATCGGCTGGGGAGTTGAAAAGATCTTGCAGCGTATGGTTGAACTCGCGCTTTGAAAGACGCCGAAGTTTAGGCTGGTTTTCGAGTGCGCGTTTCTGGACCGCCAACTCGATCAGAGCCCCTTCCAGCCAGTCGAGTAAAACTTTTCTGTCTGAGTCGACAAGTGCTGTGCTTGCCTCCACTGGCGGCATCTCATGTTGAGAAATCGCCTCGTGTGCGAGCTTCAGAGTTTCGTCGTCGCTCTCTGACAGACGGTTCAGGTCGATGGTATCAAAGCGCACGCCGCTTTTCTGTTCGTCAACTCCGTGGCATTCATGACAGTGACTTACCACTAAGGGACGAATGTCAGCATCAAAGGCCGTCTTATGACTGGAGGAGAGCGCAAGAGGGTCCGCTGCACACAGCATGATGCTCGCTAGATTCAGAATTAGAATCGCGATCAAGGAGAGGCTACTTCTGCCAAGCAGACACAGTAGGTAATTCATAATTTCAAGTTTAACCCATACTCTCAACGACGCTTCCCTGAACGATAGATTTTGTGTCCCGAATTCCGGCCGGACATGATGTAAGCCACTAGGTTGCGAAGTTCACTTGCGGTTTTTCGGCGGCGTTGGACGTTGACTGCGCGTCGACTCGTCAGTGATCGCAATTGCCTGCTGCCTTTCACGTAACGGATACCAATCGTCTAGCGCTTTGGTCAAATCTGTCACCAGTTCAGGTCGCTGTGTCGCCAGATTCACTCGCTCCGGTGGATTGTGCGGCGTGTGCGGCATGATCGGTGCATACCACAAGAAGAACAGTTTCTGTTGAGCAACTGCCATGTCGATAAAATCTTCGACGGGCTTCAGCCCTTGACGCCCGATGTCCAAACCATCGTCGCCATGCCGTCCTCCTTTTTCGGGAAAGCCGCGTGTCATGCCGTGCGTGAATCCGCCGCGCTGGAAACTCCCTTCCCACCACTTTCCTGATTGAAAGCTGACATAACCACGTTCGGCCAGCAGTTTCGGTAGCGTCGGATGCTGGTCGATGTTTGAGATCAAAAGTTCGCGGATATCTTGGCCGCTCTCTTCCGCATGCCGGCGGTTTTGCGGCGTCTCATCGGGATTGTTCCCAGTTGTCATGTTCTGATGCGCATACAGACCAGTAACAAGTGTCATCAATGAGGGGCGACACAATGCCGTCGGAACGTAACCACGCCGAAAAGTAGCGCTCTGGCGCGCCAGTCGATCAAGGTTAGGCGTTTGAATCGTCTCGTGTCCCATGAATCCATAATCGGTCCATGATTGGTCATCAGACAATATAAGCACAATGTTAGGCAGTGTGGCTTCCGTGCCAAATGTCGGACGGTACACAAAAAGCGTAACTAGGAGCAGGGTGAGAGAGACAGAGTATTTCATAGGTGTCGTGTTCGTATTTAATAGGGGGAGGATTGGAATTCGAAAACGATGCTAGGGTTTCACACTGATGACGATCCGCCTGTAGTCAGCCAAGGAGACAATGGCGTTGTCGTCCCAGACTTCTAAGATCAAGTGAAATTCTTTACCATGCGCATCGGCGGGAACGTTGAATTCGACGCGGGCTTGCGTATTGTTCTTAAGTTCTATCCGTTGGCCATAGGGAGTTCTTCCCGCTTCGGTATAAACCCACCAGTGGTAATGCAAGGGTTCGTGATCGGGATCGCTCGAGCCACTCGTGTCGAATGTCAACCTTTCGCCTGCTTGTGCAGTGATCTTCAAGATGGCGTCGGTCGAGTCACCATCCACCGCAGCCACTGGATGATGATTGGCTTGTGCATAAGGCCGCACGCACCAGTCCATACGAGCTTTGAAATCGTTCCAAATCGCCACTCGCCAAGGCCAGATCGGAGCGTATTTGTCGTCGTAGCTCTTGCCGTCCAATGGATCGATCCAATGATCTTTCACACCTGAGAAATCCGTGTAGGCAGCGAATGGCTTTGACTTTGATTCCTGCTCGCTGACGTCCGCATAGGGGGACGGCACGTCTAAGACTTTCTGGCTCGTGTACCGACCACTCCAGCCGCCCCACGATGGTTCGCTGGGATCGGTGAGACCGTGTGAAACCAAACGCAGCCAGGGGATCGTACCGCCCCCTTCGATGAAGTGGGTTTGGTTGCCCATAATACGTGCAGGGTAAAGTTCCCCTAACGCACCGTGGTTTGTCCGCACATTTTCCTTAGCCCAATCATCTTGGCCGTCCGTCGTGTAGGCATAGGGCTTCCATTGATAAGGGCCGAGGTCGGTGTTGGATGGACCTCCGTAGCAACGCGTCTGAAAGCGACTGCGAATCCAATGGATCTCGGGGAACGCGTGGCAGATCCAAGCCCCGGCGTCGTCTTGAGCTTGATTCTCAAAGACAATCATCTTTGCGACAAACGCACTTAGTTCCTCCGCGCTATGCGTGTCACGGTAGTCAATCAAGGCTTGAGCCAGAGTATTGCTGCCAGCATTGACGACGATGTGAACCGGGCGCGGATCGCGTTTGGAAACGGCATCGACGATCAGTTGAGAACCGGCACTCGATTTCCCCTTGCCCGTATCGGCCACACCATAATCGGTCTGGCCATTGGCAACAATACTACGAAGATGTTTGGGCGATGGCCAACCGTCAGCGTGCAGTTGGAGGTTGGGATGCACCTTCTCATAGCCATCGATCAACTGATGGAGCAACTCTGGGTGAAGCACATGTCGGTACGGTTCGGGATGGCCCGGACGAAGATGCTTGCCGGTGACTGCGAGTAAGCCTTCTAGCTCGACTTCATTGGAGCAGACCAAGAGATGGAGAATTTGTTGCATTTCGTCTGGCTCGTTGCCCATATCGGCGAGCACGATCAAACGCGGCTTGCCGGATGTCTCCGAGGCGAGGGAACTTCCGCAGCCAAAAACGCAGCCGAGACCTGCGATAAGAATTATTGCGGTGATGAACTTCATTCTGGCTCGACCTCGCTCACTTGAAAAAGAAAACGTCTTGGACGATGTTACCATAGATCCCTCGTTCCCCGGCGGAGCCTGGTAACGCACTGGTCTACAGGCTCTGCCTGCCGTAAGCTGCGCTTAAGAGGCGGAGCCTCCAAGACAGTGTGTTCCCAGGCGGAGCCTGGGAACAAGGTTTAAATGGATTTTCTGGGTGGCACGTGCTTCGAAATCTATTCTCGCTGAACGATCGCCAGCCAATCTTCCTGCGTATCGCGAGGTGGCAAACCGAGTTCAACGCGTCTACCACCAACGACTGCAGCGATGCTTCCTTCGCTATTGGCCCCACCGACACGTGGATTGAACCATGCCACTTTGTATTCCCCGTCGACGCCGCTTAGATCGAGGCTGGCTGTTCCCCCCTCAGGCAAGTACACGAGATACAACTGGTTCGGCTTCGAGAAGCAATAGCGAGAGTTATCGTTTTGTAGATTGTCGACCAAGGCGTTGGAGTTTTGCATCTCCCAAAAGGGAATGCCTGTGGTGACAAACCATTCTCTGGCAATTTTAGCATAGCGCCATGTTTGTTCGCGACTTCGCCAGTCGTCGCAGAGAACGTCGTTTTCCGGATGCTTCATGCCAAAGAAATACTCGATCCCGGCTCCCCCCGCCATGAGCGTACCCCACAACGCGTACTTGCGAATCTGGTCGATCGTCGGTCCCTCTGTTTGCTTGTATCCGGCGTAACCTGGGTCGGGTGGCGTACCATAAATCCCCAGATCCTGCTCGTCATTGGGGACCACCCACGGCTTTCCCGCTTTGGCAGATTCCACCAGCCAATGCAAAACGTATTTGTGGGTGTCCATCACGTCGCGGGTTTGCACCGAGGCACCTCGCAATTGAGATTGGTCGCCGAGCAGTGGGGTGTAGGTTTTTAAATGCACCGCCCACGAAGGTGTTGTATGGACGACGATCAAATGATCATACGGGTCCAAGTCGTGGATGTACTGAGCGGTCTGTCTCAATTGTTCGGGCGTTTGAGTTGTCTCTTCAGCGAGATTCCAGTTCAGCGCTAGGTGATGACTGTAGCGAGCGATTGTTTCACGCAGAAAGAGCTTGCGCTCAGGACCAAGTTCGCCTCCGTCCAGAGCGTCTGGATTTGGCTCACCGTCAATTGGGCCAGAGTTCTCATGCTCACACAGTTTGAAGTGCAAGTACATTCCCTGCGCCGTTCCATGGGAGAAGACGATGTTCCACTGATCGAGCTTGGAACAGTCGTAGTGCATGCGTTGGTCGCGTGACACAAATGGCCAGACGTTATCGCCATCGCCATTGACGTTGTAGATGAGAAACGAAAAAACATTCATGTCTTGGTCAGCAAGATAATTGATCGCGCCGATCAGTCCCTTCCCTTTTTCCGCTTGCCACGTCGGATCCCCGGGACGCCAGTCTTGAAGGTGCGGCGCCCAAGTATTGAGCGGAACTTTTGCTTTCGTGGCAATGGTTCCATCGAAGTCGGAGTAAGCCAATAAAGTCTCTGGCGAATCGGCCCCTACCTTGAGGAAATGTTCTTTCGATCCAGCGAACTGTAGAAAGTGCTCTCCGACGTATTGAAGACGACCTTTGCTGCGAAGGTCTCGCCCAGACTTGTTGGTCGGATTGACTTGAAATGTTCCCTCAATTCCATCGAGCGAATCGATCGGCGTTCCAGTGCCGCCGATCGATACCTGCTTACCGCGTTGGAAATGAATTTCGTAATTCCAAGTGCCCGTCTTATCGGGAGATAGGTGCGCTCTCCATTGATTGCCTGAAGTGGCGCTCGATTGTCCCGCGTTGCCATCGGCCGCGAAGTAGCCGGGAACGGTGTAGGCCGGGGAGCCACTTTCGTGAGTGAATGTGACCGAGAACGCATAGTCCAAGAAGGGATTCGGATCCACGTCCATTTCGGATGCTTGCGGCCCGTCGATAGTCAACGTGACGTCATGCCACTGTTGGGTCTCACCTGAAATCTTGACCTTTGCAGGCTTCAACGCTTGAGCGACCAACACGGATCGCGGAACACCAAAAACGAATCCTGCGACGAGCAAAGCAATTAGAATTCTCACAGTAGTTTTCCTGCTGAATAACGTGCGGTAGGTAGGTAGTTAGTTAGGCAGGTAGTTTAGGGGTGGGGAATCTTCCTACCCCTAAACTACCTACCTAGATTCGCTTAGTTGGATTCCTTTCGCACGCTCCTTTACTCTTGTCATTGAGGCCTTCTCGTCGGGGACGCTTTCGCGTGCTCCAGGTCCAATTTTGCCGTCGGCGTTGTAGATGGGGGCATACTCCGGTTCCCGCTCGCCACCTTTGAGCCGCAGTCGAACATCGGATCGTTCTGAGTAGGCTTTTTGCAATGCCAACATCTCATGCAAACGCGCGGGATTCTCGCCGGCCATGTCGCGAGTTTCCGTTCTGTCATTGGTCAGGTCATAAAGCTGCCAGGACTGGTCGTAGGCAGTGACCATGCGCCAGCCATCATCGACAATCGCCATGTTGTTAAACAGCGAGAAGTACAGTGTCTTCGGCGGCAGCGACTCGCCGTCTGTAAGCACCTTAGCGAACGAACGTCCTGGAAGTGCAGGGTGCAGTTTTCCACCAAAAGACTGCGGGTAATCAGCACCGGTAAGTTCCATCAGTGTCGGCAGGATATCGGTGACATGTAGCGGCTGATCGATGAACTTGGCGTCGGCCCGAATGCCATCCGGCCAACTCGCGATGAAGGGAGTCGTCACACCGCCGCTATGCTGGGTCCGCTTATAGTATTTCAGTGGTGTGTTCGAGGCGTGTGCCCAACCAACGCCTACGTTCCAGGTTGTTACCGGTTCACCGAAATTGCCGCGACGCACGCGATCGTTCGGACTAGCACCATTGTCATTCATGAAGATCACCAGTGTATTGTCGGCGATACCGAGTTCTTGTAGTGTTCGCGTCACACGTCCGACACCCTGATCGACGCAATCGACCATGGCGGCATAGGTCGACATCCGCAGGTCTTCGAAGTTGCGTGACTTTTCATCGAGCGAATCCCAAGCGGGAATGTTGTTGGGGCGCTCAGGGAAATTCCAGCCGGGACCGGCCAGCCCAAGCATTTGTTGTTTCGCAAAGCGTTCCTTGCAGATCGCGTCCCAACCTTTGAGATACTTACCACGATACTTGGCGACTTGATCGGCAGGTGCCTGGATTGGCGAGTGCGGTGCATTGTAGGCAAGGTACATGAAAAATGGTTGATCGGCATGTGCGGCGTGTTCCTCGCGTATAAACTTCTCTGCGTGATCCGACAGTGACGTGGTGACATAGAAGTTTTCTGTGGGGACCGCCCAGGGTTTTCCGTCGAGCGTGAAAGAATCGTCGCCGAGGAAAAAATTCGTTCCGCCCCCCATGAAGCCGAAGTGACGGTGAAAGCCACGCTCGTAAGGCACACCAGCACAGTGCCATTTGCCGATCATCATGGTGCGATAACCGGCGGCCTGAATGACTTCGCCGAAGTTTGGGCTATCTTTTCGCACGGCGACGTTCTCGTCGTGAGTCCAGAACTGATGACCCGTTGTCAGTGCCGCACGACTCGGCTCGCATTTGCCGCAGTTGTAGAACTGCGAGAACTTTAGTCCCTG
>JBGSJT010000552.1:0-15372 GCA_041741715.1 Pirellulaceae bacterium
CGACTCATGGCCAGATTCCTTTCTGACTGATACGTTTCAGTTGGTGGGTGTAGGAATCTGGCCTTTTTTCATACTCTCAATTCTAGCGAAACCCCAATTTTCCCAAATAAAAATGCTTCACAGCGTTGGCTGAAAGCCCGGGAGATTGTCTAGCCCAGGCTGAAGGCCTGGGAGACGGAGCATATCCCGCTGGTGTAGGGCTGAAGGCCCGGTCGATTCACGCTGGGTGGCACTGGCTGGGGCCAGTGTTGTCGAAGGAGAGAACTTGGAACTCAACTTCAGTTTGTTAAGCGCTCGCAGTAATGAATTGTTTGCACCCTAGTTTCCCCAAGTGCGAATGGCCCAAGGCGAAAGTTGCATCCCAGAGTTTTTGTCCACGAGTTCTTTAAATGGGCCTTCATTGGGTACGGTTTGTTCGATCCAGACTGGGTTACTTCGGGCGTTGAAAGAATCCCACATCGCTTCTATAGTAAGTGCTTCGCCAACACTGGCCCCAGCCAGTACCACCCTCCAAGAGCGAACTCCACCAGCAAAGGCTGCATCAAGCCTTACTTCCACTGGGGAAAACTAGGATGCAAACAATTCATTACTGCGAGCGCTTAAAAGGATTTTAGGGAACTCCCAACTCGACTCCTTCGCTCACACTGGCCCCAGCCAGTGCCACCTACTCCATCACTCCACTCCTAGTCCTGAAACTGCAGGTCGTCAATTCCCAGGCGTTTCATCTTTTTGTAGAGCGTGGTGCGATTGATGCCGAGTTGGTCGGCGGTCAAATTGCGACTGAAGTGATTGGCTCGTAGCACATCCAGAATGATTTGTCGTTCGGGCTCTTCCAAGGCTTCACGCAATGTTTGTCCGCGACAGATGGTCGATAGCCGACGCCCGGCAGATGAACTCCCAAGCACGCTAGGGGGGAGCAAGTCGAGACCGATCAGCGGTTGCTTGGTTAACAAAACCGCGCGCTGCACCACGTTCTCGAGTTCACGAATATTCCCTGGCCAGGCGTATCCCAACATGGCTTCGATTGTCTCACTGGAAAAGCCTTCGATCTCCTTGGGTACATCCTTGAGTGTCTTCTGCAAAAAGTGCTCGAGCAAGAGCGGTATGTCGGCTGGCCGCTCGCGCAGCGCTGGCAGCTCCAAATGGATGACGTTGATGCGATAGAACAAGTCCTGTCGAAAGCGGCCATCGGCTACCGCTTTTTCCAAATTCTCGTTGGTGGCTAAAACGCAACGCGTGTCGACACTGATTGTATCGTTCCCTCCCACCGCTTCAAACTGAAATTCTTGCAACACGCGTAGCAGTTTGATCTGCATGGCCGTCGAGGCGGTACCGATTTCGTCGAGGAAGATTGTTCCCGTATCGGCATGCTCGAACTTGCCGACTTTGGTGGTGTTGGCACCCGTAAATGCCCCAGCTACGTGTCCGAACAGTTCGCTCTCCAGCAAGCTATCGGGGAGCGCACCACAAGCCACTTCGACGAACGGATTCTGTTTGCGACTACTGCGGCGATGTACCGCGCGGGCGATCATTGATTTGCCCGTGCCATTTTCGCCGGTAATCAACACCGTCGCTTTGGTGTCGGCCACGCTGTCGATCACGTCGAAGATCCGCAACATGCGCGGATCGTGACTGAGGATATGCTCCAGACCGCTACGACGATCGAGTTCGTGTTTGAGCCGGCGATTTTCTTCCGTCAGTCGATTCTGATTGACGGCGCGTTGCAGCGTGGTCAGCAACTCCTGGTCGATGATCGGCTTGGTTAACAAATCAAATGCACCTGCGGCCACCGCTTCAGCCCCAGCGTCTGGGCCCGCGTAGCCAGTCATCATCACCACCGGCATATCGCTTCGATGCTTGCGACACCATTTTAAGAGTGCGAAGCCATCGGGCCCTTCCAGACTGATATCGATCAGACACAGATCTTGTGGCTCCTTGTGCAGCAAGCGCTGAGCCTGAGCCACATTCGGGGCGCACGATACACTGTAGTGTTGCTCACTCAGCCATTGAGCCATCGACTCCAATAACCATTGATCATCGTCTACCAGCAGAATTTTACAGAAAGTCATCGACAGGGCGCTCGGTTTTAAGTTCCAGGAAAGGTCTCTCCAATAAGTAGGTTGCACAGAGGGACTTGGCAAATGACCGTGATGCAAAAGGGCAACATTTGTCTGCGAAAATGCTGTGGAAAGTACCAAAACAGAGCAAAAACCCCTCTTTTAGCCGTTATTGTTGCACTTATTTGCGGAAAATCACAGACTAATCGGTATTCCCCGCATACCATAATGAGGGCAAGGGTCGGTTTTTAGTTTAGAATCAGGGGCGCTAGACTTTGCAGCTATTCTCCCGTAGCGACGCCCGGTCTAGCACGTGGTTCCCGAAGATACGAGCTCGCCATGTGGCTGGGTCGCCCTTTTGGGAACAGTCTTTTCTGTGGATGGTATCGAAAGGTGAAACCGTGAGTATCAAATTGTTAGTAGCCGACGACCACGAAGTGGTTCGTAGCGGCATTGGAACTCTGCTGGACGGGAGTGATGTAGAAATTGTGGGTCTCAGCGGAACGGTAGAGGAAACCGTGTCGTTGACCAAATCGGTGCGACCTCATGTCGTGCTGCTTGACGTGCGATTGGGTAGTGAAGACGGCCTGACCGCATTGGAACAAATTCGCACGGAAGCCCCGGAAGTCTCGGTTGTCATGATGTCGACCTACGACAATCCGACCTACGTGGCGCGAGCCATCGCGCTGGGTGCCACCGACTATGTGCTTAAAGATTCCTCGCGACTCGATATCTTGGAATCGATTCAGCGTGCCGCGCAGCGCGAACAACCATCAGAAACAAGCATTCTGCGACGCGTCCAAACGACGATGTCCAAACGCAAGGATCGCTCCGATTCCAAAGACATCCCCCTGACCAACCGCGAACTGCAAGTGCTGCGGCACATCGCACTGGGACTCAGCAATCGCGAGATCGGCACTTCGCTCAGTATCAGTGTCGAAACGGTGAAAGAGCATGTTCAAAACATTCTTCGCAAGCTCGATTCGACCGATCGTACCGCAGCCGCCGTCTGGGCGGTCAAAAGCGGTCTGATCGGTAACTAGCGGCTAGAGGCTAGAGGCTAGCGACAAGTGCTTTGTCAAAGCTAAGAATTAGGGTTCCTCGTAGTGGACGAGGTTACAAGTCCCCAAACCGAAAGCACGACGCGGAACGGACTCGTAACCTCGTCCACTTCAAAAGCGACTGACCGGCAGAGCGGTCAGAGACTTTGGACAAATGATAAAAAAAGATGGCCGGTAGTATCTGCTACCGGCCAATTTTGTTGAAGTCATGGGACTCCCCCGAAGCGAATCTGGGGGTGCAGTTGCCGAAGCGCGGCGACACCACCGGCGGTTATTAGAGTACCGCCTATGGACAGCGATTCTAGGCCGCGGATGGATGCGATCGCTGGAAGCGCGTCGTCTGTAATTGGCGCTCCGCTGATTTGTAGCTTCGAGACCGATCCGATGCTGGCGAGAATTTCCAATTGAGCATCCGTCACATTGCATTCGGTAAAGTAAAGTGCTCTGACGTATTTGAGGTGCGATAGTTCTCGGACTATGTCATCAGTTACGTTGGTGGTAGCGAATTCGAGGTTTTCAAACGACTCGTAATCTCTAATTCGGTCAAGCCCAACAGGGGTAACGAAGCTAACCCACGATGGAAGATTGCTACCGTCGAAACTGACTTTGTATGCTCCCATCGAACGCAAGTCGGATTCGATGCGACGCCGTATCCGAGAGTCCCGAGTCAGAGTTTCAGCAATCGAGAACATGATCGCAAATGCAGTGACGACGAACATTAATGTGCGGATTTGAAAACGCAAGCAACCTCCTTGTTCGACGAACTATTGCTCGACCGAGCTAACCGTGCAGAGATCAATCCCACCACCACTGACTGGCGGTCAGACCTTCGAGCTTCACTTGTTGCCGCGCGCCCTGAATCTTCCCATCAGCGTCGCTCTGGATGTTCCCTGCTTCTAAAGCAGTCCGAGCTTGAATGCTAACGCCACCACCGATAGGAGTAATCAGGCGACTCCCCTTGATGACTGCGTTGATCGCCGTTTCCACTTGTCGCGGCGCGGGGAGTACATTCACGGGCAATTTGTCTTCGTCAGCAAAAACCCCTAAATCCCAGCCGGCTTGATCGTAAAAGCCGCGATCCTGAATGTAGGCGGCGGCGATCGTCAAATCGACTAGATTCCGCAATTGACTGTAGACCGGGCTGCTCTCAGAAATCTGAGGAAATTTCTTAGTGAACTCGGTGGTAAACGCGCGGCTGGCTGGATTCATTTGTCGACCCGATGCCTGGCGTCCTCCATCGCGACTAACCATCTCATCTTCGCCAACTAACTTCAATCCTTGACCTACCATCTTCATCGCCAGACCATCTTCACTGGCCGCAATCGCTTCGTAATCCGCAATGAAGAACCAACGCACCAATGCGTTGGAAGAGGTCATGGCGGCAGTCAACTTCGAAACGTAGTTGACCATCGGTACCGGTGTTGGCTCAAGCCCAATGCCGATCAGCTTCATACGATAGTCCGCTTCGGTCAGCACATGCGCAAAGTGCGTCCCGGCAGGAATCCCCTTGATGGTGACTTCGTTCAATCCCAATGCCTGTCGAAGACTGTTGACGATTACAGGGATATCAGCCGGTCCACGGAATCTGCCACCCAATTTATTTAGCGTCTCCTGCATCCGCGCCAAACCTTCTTGGGTTGGATCGATCGATACGCTGATGGTATTCGTCTTGTCTCCACTGGGTGAGTAGGCCCTGAGAGCCACAATCAAATCGTCCAACTGCAAACAAGGCTTGGCTGAATCAATTCCGACCAAACGTCCCACCGCGTCTTGTGCAAAGCCTTCGGCGGGACCCGCAATGACAATGTCACCCGAGTCAGGATAGAAGAAGACATATTCCACCCGCGTCAGTCCGGCGAGCGCCACCATCTCCGTCGCGGGACGGGCACCCTCAGCAACTTGCTTAGCCACGGCCGCTTCCAGTCGATTCAGCGAAACCTTACGCAGTTTGCTCGGCTTGGCCAAATGCTGTGGCAGCGATTGCTTGGCTGCCATCATCCGCTGCATTGTTACCCGCGGATCGGAGTAGACGGTCCGCAAGACACCTTGCGGATCAATCTCAACACCCGCCGCACCAATATTGCCGCCATTGGTATTAGTGGTCCCTGCGGTATTGGTTGTCCCCGTGGTCCCGGTGGTCCCCGTCGTGCCGGTTGTCCCCGTGGTACCAGTTGTATTGTTGGCTAATACGGATGGCGTTAGAGAGAGCCCGAGTGCAAAACTAAGTGCTACGACCTTAAGTCGGGAAACGATGGATGAGCAACGCATGGATGAATTGGCCTTAGGTCGAGAAGAACTGTTCCGAAGGGCGCGCAAAGATTTGCGCGATCAGATACAGGTTAGGGTAATCGGTGCCGAAGCATAACGCAATAAACTTGCTGGTTTTTCCCACCAAGTGTGAATCGGCCGGGCCTTCAGCCCTACACCAGCGGGATATGCTCCGTCCCCCAGGCCTTCAGCCTGGGCTAGACAATCTCCCGGGCTTTCAGCCCTAAAAGGCAGTTCCACGCCCGGACCATCTCCCCATCTCCCCATCTCCCCATCTCCCCATCTCCCCATCTCCCCATCTCCCCAGCTACCCAGCTACCCAGCTACCCAGCTACCCAGCTACCCAGCTACCCAGCTACCCTACTCCCTACTCCCTACTCCCTACTCCCTACTCCCTACTCCCTACTCCGCCGACCACCCGTGTTCTGCTTGGGTTTCGGAGGGGAAATCATCAAACGATGGCTGTCGGTGCCAAGCAAATCGTCCAGCCTACCCCTTAATTCGGGGGTGATGGAGACCTTATGGCGTTTGCTTTTTAATTGCACTGTGTCACCGCTGGTCAGCCGCAGTGCGACCAGCACCTCCATGTTTCCTGGATAGCCACGAAGGACTTCATGCAGTCCAGCCAACATTTCCTCGGCATGGCGGTCTTGGTCGACGTTGATCTTCAACCCAGCCATAAATCGAGTTTCGGCTTCGGCTATGGGGATGATCTCATTGGCCAGCAGGTTCACATCGTCACTGCCGCCACGCTTATCGACTGTAGCTCGCATGATCACGACCGCTTCGGATTGAATCATGTGCCCCACCTTTTCGTAACCGTCGGGCCAACAAATGCACCGCACCGCCCCTTGGACATCCTCCAAGTCGAAGTTGGCATACTTGCTCGGCGCACCTGGCTTGGGGTTTTTGGTGTTGGCCAGTTTGATAGAGGAGATCATGCCGCCGACGATCACCTCCTGCCGATCCTTGACATCCTTCAGATTCGTCGTCTGGTGCGAGCAGAAGGAGGCGAGGAGGGCTTGATACTCTTCCAATGGATGGGCGGTGAGGTACATTCCCAGTACCTCTTTCTCCATCATCAGTTTTGCCTTCTCGGGGAACTCGTCTATCTCAGGCAAGTTATTGAGGGCAGTCTGAGTTTCTGGTTCGGCGGTCTCTTCGCCAAATAGATTCATCTGTCCGCTGCGTCGATCGGCATGCATGGCCGAGCCCGATTGGATGGCTTTTTCCACTACCGCCATCAACTGGGCTCGCTTGGCACCGGTCGAATCGAAGGCCCCCGCCTTGATGAGCGTTTCGATCGCCGCGCGATTACAACCGCTCGTCTCCACTCGTTCACAGAAATCGAAAATATTCAGGAAGGGTCCATTCTTTCTTCGTTCCGCCGAGATCGCTTCCGCCGCGCCCCCCCCGCAGCCCTTGATCGCCGAAAGTGCGAAGAAGATTTTCTTTTCTTCCACTGCGAAATCGACATCGGACGAATTCACATCGGGATTGACGACTTCGATTTCCATCCGCTCACAGTCCTCGATATGCTCGATCAAGGAATCCTTGCGTTTGAAATTGCGTCCCGGAATATCTCCCGACAGCAATGCTGCCATAAACTCGACTGGATAGTGGGCTTTTAAATAGGCAGTTTGATAAGCAAGTAGAGCGTACGCAGTACTATGCGAATTGTGGGCGATGATCGATCCGGCAACGAAGTTGTGATCCTCCTCGACCGTCAAATCGTACGTATCTTGAATTCCCGCTGGCTCAATCGAGACAATCGTATCCCAGTAAACGTCCGACTCTTCCGAATCATTCGCCGACCTGGCAACATCCACCTGCTCTTGCACCAAAGTGGCGATACCTTCAGCACTCACTTGCCATCCTTCGTCAATCGAAAACTCAGATTCGCGATCGATCGTGTGCGTAGTTACCCGTTCGACAAAATTTGAATTGGACTCATTGTGTGGCCAGTCGATTTCCTCCGAGCAGCGCAGTTCGCGCGTTGCGGCGATACGATCGCCGACATTGAGATTCTCGATCAATGTCCAGCCATCGATCGTCCGTAGTGGGTGATTGGCTGTCGCAACAATCTCCGCGCCACGCTGCGTCCGCACACGATAAACTCGCTTGCGCCCGTTCCACACGACATCCGTAACTCGACGCGGACGGAGCTTCCAATCGTCGCCGAGCGCATGAATGGTCCACTCGCGACGATCCCGGAATAACTCACCCACGGTCGTCCGCTCACCGGTCTGGGCATGCATGATGGGTGTCTCCCCCACGACGCACTTGTTAAAACCGTAGCCCGCGAATTTGAGAATCATCTCCCACATTTCGCGGGCTTGTTTTTCGGTCAGTCCTTTTTCGGTGGCCCCTTCGATGAACTTGGATTCGTTCTGGGCGATGAGCGATTCTTTTTTCTTGCTGATCGCCTTGATGCACGTGTAGGCGGCGGCCAATTCGATGCCACCCAGGCGATTGAGAATCCGCATCACCTGCTCTTGGTAGACCATCACGCCGTTGGTCTCTTCCAAAATGTCTTTCAAAACTTCGTGCAGGTAGATCGCTTCTTTGCGTTTGTGCTTGACGGCCACATAGTCATCGACCATCCCACCTTCCAATGGCCCGGGACGATAGAGCGCGTTGGTAGCGATAATGTCGCTGAAATGGTCGGGCTTCATGCGCTGTAGTAGATCGCGAATGCCGCCACTCTCCAACTGGAAGACCCCTTTCGTCTCGCCGCGTTGCAACAGTGCAAAGGTCGGCTTGTCGTCCAGCGGAATCCGCAACAGATCGAGCTCTTGTCCGGTGGTCTGCTGGATGATCTGCACCGCCTTGGAGAGGATCGTCAAATTCCTCAGCCCCAGGAAGTCCATCTTCAACAGACCTGCTTCCTCGACATCTCCCATCGACCACTGCGTAATTATGTCGGTCTTCCCTGACACGCGCCCCAGCGGTACGTACTCGGTGAGCGGTTTGTCGGCGATCACCACAGCGGCGGCGTGCGTCCCCACATTCCGCGCGTTCCCCTCCAGCTTCATGGCGATATCGAGCAGCTCGCGGACCTCGGAATCACCATCGTAGGTGGCCTGCAGTTCGATATTCTTGTCGAGCGCTTTCTTGATCGTGATCTTCAGCTCATCGGGGACCATCTCCGTGATCTGATTGACGCGCATGAGTGGAATCCCCAGCGCGCGTCCCACATCCTTGATCGCCGCCTTGGCTGCCATCGTCCCAAAGGTACCGATCTGCGCCACATTCTCCTCACCGTATTTATCGCGCACGTACTGGATGATCTCAGCGCGGCGATCCTTGCAGAAGTCGATATCGATATCGGGCGCTTCCAGTCGATTTTCATCGAGGAAACGTTCGAACAGCAAATCGTATTTGATGGGACAGACGTGACTCAGGTACGTGGCGTAACAGACCAACGCCCCTACCCCGCTACCCCGCGCCGTGTTGGGGACTCCCTGTTCCCGCGAATGCCGCACAAAGTCCCACACGATCAAAAAGTAATTGGCAAACCCCAGTCGCTGAATCACTCCCAGTTCACGATCCAGTCGCGCTTGGGCCACCTCTGAGAGCTCTCCACCGGGGAGCATTTCCTCATTACCCTGATAACGATCCTTCAGCCCCAACACGCACACGTCGCGCAAGTACTGATCGGGATCTTTCTCTTCGGGTGGGAGTGGATAGACGGGGAAGTGCCGCTTGCCGAGTTCCAAATCGATCTCGACCGTGTTGGCGATCTCTTGACTGCGGGCCACTGCGTCTTCTAAGCCGACGAAGCTGGCGTACATTTCCTGAGGCGAGCGCAGGTAGAATTGATCCCCTTCCATTTTCATCCGCGCCGTGTCGGTGCGGAACTTGCCCGTATTAATGCACAGCAACACATCTTGGATTTCCGCGTCGGAGCGATCGGCATAATGCGCGTCGCTGGTGGCTACAACCGGCAAACCAACTTTGTTCGCGATGCGCACCGCCCCTTCCAATTGCCGACGTTGGATTTCAAGGTTGTTGTTCATCACCTCGATGTAGTAGCGATCACCAAAAACACCGTGGAACCACTGTGCGATTTTGATCGCCTCTTCTTCAACTTTGTCGGTGTCTTCATTGCGCAGCACCGCCCGCGAAAATTCGCTCGATACACAACCGCTCAGACAAATGATCCCCTCATTCAGCTCAGCCAACAGTTCGCGGTCGATTCGGGGCTTGAAATAAAAGCCCTCCAACGACGCTTGGGAAGCCAGCTTGATCAGGTTCTTAAAGCCTTGTCGATTCTTGGCCAGCAACGTCAAGTGATAGGAGGCATCCTTGGAACTGGTGGCATCCCCGCGCGAGAAGCGACTGCCGGGTGCTACATAAGCCTCATAACCAATGATTGGGTTAATATCGGCAGCTTTAGCTTTTTTGTAAAATTCGAGCGCACCGTGCAAATTGCCATGATCGGTCAAGGCCAGCGCGTTCATCCCATGATCTTTAGCGCGGTTGATCAGTTTGCCAATGGAACTAGCCCCATCGAGCAAACTATAGTGGCTATGGCAGTGCAAATGGACGAAGCTTCCACTCAACAGCGAATTCCCTTGCGTTAAAAAACAATGATCTATTTGGTCAGTACTACTTTTGGCCACCAAAACAGCTCGAAGCGCCAGCGAGTGGGGCCCTGTCTGCCGGCCTCTGCGATCTTCGAAAACGCGCATAACCGACGACCCACTCGCTGGCGCGTCGAGCTGATAATAGCCCTGAATTTGGCGAAACTGGCGACAGAAACTTTCCGATCAATGAAAACTTGCTTATTCTCTATCCGCCAAGCAGCCCGTGACGAAGAAAAAACATAAAACCTCCAGCACTACTCGCAAGTCCCCGACTCGTGATAATTTGCGGTGCGATAATTCGCCGCGCGATACCAGTGCAGTTGGTGGAACACGCATTGCCTCCTTGGATGCCCTACGCGGGTTGGCGATTGTGCTCATGATCGTCGACCACTGCGCGTTTTATCTGTGGGATATCCCCATCGCTCCCACTACGCTGCGCATCGTGACGCGGCTCAGTATGCCTTTATTCTGCGGTTTGATGGGCTACTTCTTAGCTGGCCAGACGAAGATCAACTGGAAGCGATTCTACCAGTTGTGCCTGGCCACCGTGCTAGTCAATCTGGCTTTCTTCAGCGTTCACCACAAACTAGAGATTCTAGCCAGCTTGCTGATCTGCTACGGAATGTTTATCTGCTTGCGGAATTGGTTGTCCTTGGCCGTCGTGGCAGTTTTCCTGACACCACTTGATCCCAGCGTTGCTTGGTTCGATTATCCACTACCGATTGTGCTGAGCTGCGTGGCTCAAGGGATAATCCTGCGACGCCACGATTTACGGATCGCCGTCGCTACCGGCGCACTCGTTACACTCGGAGCGCTGGTCGTATCACCGCCGTCGGTCTACGTTTTATTTTACGTGATCCCCGTCTCGCTGCTTATTGCTGGGGCTGCTCGTCGGTCACAGCCTGATTGGTCGCTTCTGCGGCTGGAGTGGTTATGCACCCTCGGGCGATATCCGTTGAGTATTTATGTTGTGCAGTATTGGGTAGTGTTGGCGATCCATGGGGGGAGAGGCTAGTGGCTAGTGGCTAGAAGCTAGTGGCTAGTGGCTAGAAGTGGAATGGCGGAATGGTGGCGTGGTGGCGTGGTGGCGTGGTGGCGTGGTGGCGTGGTGGAGTGGTGGCGTGGTGGAGTGGTGGAGTGGTGGAGTGGTGGAGTGGTGGAGTGGTGGAGTGGTGGAGTGGTGGAGTGGTGGAATGGTGGAATGGTGGAATGGTGGAACGGTGGAACGGTGGAACGGTGGAACGGTGGAGTGGAGGAGTGGTGGAATGGTGGAATGGTGGAGTGGTGGAGTGGTGGAATGGTGGAGTGGTGGAGTGGTGGCATGGTGGCGTGGTGGACTGGTGGCGTGGTGGACTAGTGGCGTGGTGGACTAGTGGTGGACTGGTGGCGTGGTGGCGTGGAACTGCCTTTTAGGGCTGAAAGCCCGGGAGATTGTCTAGCCCAGGCTGAAGGCCTGGGGGACGGAGCATATCCCGCTGGTGTAGGGCTGAAGGCCCGGCCGATTCACGCTGGGTGGCACCCCAGTTACCTCTACTGAAAGTTGATCCAGATGAAAAACCCCTAAAGTAAAAGTTGGTCTGAACAAATGTGAGTCTTGGATAGGGTTGAGCTGGATAAAAGTTGTCCCTGGTGCTGGCTATAGGCTGGAAGGAGGGGGCGATTCACTGGAGCTGTTTCCCCATTTTTAGCAACCAGTTCCATGCCAACTTTCATCTGGGATCACCCTTACAAAAAAGGAACTCCACCAGCAAGAGATTCATCATGCCTAATATTCACTGGGAAAAACTGGGGTGCAACCAATTCATTACTGCGAGCGCTCAACGGACAATGGGTAGGTTCCAACACCCCTCCTTCGATCACACTGGCCCCAGCCAGTGCCACCCACTCCTCTATCACTCCATCACAATTCCGAAACGCGAAACAACCCCATGAAACCATCTGAACTTACACCTGACAGTGAACCCCGTAATCCAGTGGCGCGATGGAAACGCTGGGGCGTGCGCGTATTCTTTATCGCCTTCGTAATCGTACTGGTAATCGACACAGCACCTGCGACGCTGGTGGGGATTGCACCAGCCAAGGTATACTTGTGGCCGCTACTCAATCGGGTCGGACTGTGGCAGGGGCAGTGGACGTTGTTTGCGCCCAATCCGCGTATTAATAACGCTTGGTTGTCGGCGGAAGTCTATCGACCTGATAGTAGCCAACCAGAATATTGGAACTCGATCTATTTCGCGGGAACTTCCACCTGGGAAAGGTTTTCTGGCTTTCGACATATCAACTACAACAACCGCATACAAACCCAAGGCCCCGAGGCGCTGGCTGACCTGTCCGACTACTTGGCGCGACAACTGATCTCACCCACAGCCCGCCCCGTCGTTGCACTAGAGGCAAAGATTGGTGAACACTCCTCCGAACCTGTTTCGCAGTTGCCTAACTGGCGGATAGTGCTCTCGCGGAATGAACTCAACGTTAGTCTACCCGACGACGGGACCCTACCGACGCGCGACGAGACGCTGTGGATTTCTTCCAGTCAAAATCTTTCGATCCGCGAGTACCAACCATGATGAACTCGCTTCAAGGATTGCAAAGTCGTTTTGATCGCTGGTTATTTGCGGGCTGCCATCCGGTCATTTGCAGCTTGATGCGGCTTGCGTTTGCAACGGTATTGATCGTGTACGTGGCCATGTGGTGGCGTGAGTCGGAGCGGTGGTTTTCGGATACCGGTGTGTTGCGTGCTGAGACAATGCAGCAGGTCACTTCGGGAGGCAATCCATCGCTGTTGTTTTGGTTGCCCGGCGATCCCACCACAATCAAACTCTGCTTGGCGGTCTTCATGGGCCAAGCCGTATTGTTGTGGTTGGGAGTGTGGTCGCGATTTCAAGTGGCTTGTATTTTTGTGTGGTTGGTATCGTTTCAACACCGCAACACGGTGATCTGTGACGGGCAAGATGTGCTAATTCGCCTGCTGGCCTTTTATATGATTTTCATGCCTCTCGACTACGCCTTTTCGCTGAGGCACTGGTGGTTGGGTGCTAAGCGTCAACCACAGGATCTGCAACTGCCTGCCACGTCCGCACCGTCGGCGTGGGGTCTGCGGTTGGTGCAACTACAGATTAGTGCGATTTACCTGTCGACCGCCTGGGAGAAGTCTCAAGGACTGACATGGCGCAACGGGACGGCATTGTTCTACGTGTCACGCATGGACGATTTGTTCGGACGTTTTGGACTGCCGGATTTTTTGTTTGAGACCCCTTGGATGTTGGCCGCCATGACCTGGGGCGTGATGGGACTGGAAGCTGTGTTACCGCTGCTACTGTGGTTCCCCAGGACGCGGCTACTAGGCGTGCTCGTGGCTGCCGGGCTGCATTTATCGATCGAAGCCACCATGCATATCTACCTTTTCGAATGGTTAATGTTGGTGAGCCTATTGTCCTTCGTGGAACCCAAATGGTTCGGCAAGGTGCTCGATCGCAGCGTAACCTAAGAATTATTAACACGATTTTAGTCAGCCAGCGATTGCGTTTGTTGCGCGGTTCACACCATAATGAAGGTTGACAGGCAAGCAATTGTTGGAGTCCAGGTTTTAGCCGCCTTGCACGTTGTTGAAATGAAATGGCGCCTAAAGGCTGGACTCCAACCGACTAATCTCTTACCGCTTCTTCTTTCAAAGGATATGCCCATGTTGCGACGCAATCGAGTTGGTTTTACGTTAGTCGAGTTGTTGGTGGTGATTGCCATCATCGGGATTTTGGTGGGGCTATTATTACCCGCCGTTCAAGCCGCCCGCGAAGCCGCGCGACGCATGCAGTGCTCCAACAATCTGAAGCAGTTGGGACTGGCCCTACACAACCACGAATCAACCTTCAAATACATGCCCGCCTCGGAGAAGGATATTCCAGCAGCCTCTTATCCGACCCCTCCTAATCCTTACCGCCAGCGCGCGACGTTCGGAACTTTGTTTCATTTGCTTCCTTACATGGAGCAAGGGAATGTCTATAACTTGCATGATCCCAAACGCTCGTATCTTGACCCAGTCAATATGATTCCACCCTATGGGACAATGACCACGGCAGCGCTGGCACCAATCGCGGCGTTTATATGCCCATCGCTCGCCGGGACCCCTCCCGGTGACTACGGGCCTTTTTTTCAGGTGGCAGGAATTCCACATGCGCCTGCACCGTTCAGTCCTCCGCGAACGGACTACACACCGATCAAGGGGTTGCATCGAACGCTGGCCGTGTGCGGTGGTCTGCCGAGTAGTGACACCAAGAACGGCATGCTCGGAACGACAGACTCTGAGAAGAAATTTGCGATCAAATTTGGCGAGGTAAGCGACGGCCTTTCCAACACGATTCTCTTTGCCGAGCAAGCGGGTCGGCAAAAGCTCTATTTCCGCGGCAAGCCCAAGCCAGGCTCAACTTTAGCCGACCTGGGACTGACTCTCAATTCTTATTACGGTGATCACACATTGCTCGTCAGTTACGAGGGTATACTGGTAGGACCATCGACGTCCCAGGAGAAACAGGCGGTTGCTCCAATATCAATATTTACAATGAAAACGGACTTTACTCGTTCCACGTTGGAGGCATTCAAGTGGCGATGGGAGACGGTTCCGTGCAGTTCATTTCGGAAAGTATCTCGGCGAATATATTAGTTGCCCTGGTAACTCGCGATGGAGGTGAAGTGGCAGCTCTGCCGCAATAGTCACGCAGGGTTACCTCCAAAGGTCCTGTACAGAGTTTCTACTAAAGCGTCTGGCTGATACTGCGTTTTTAATGGTTGAAGCAAACACCTATGAAAATCCCGTTTCGCGAGTTACAAATCGCAAGCTCACTTAACTTGGCCTTGTGTGCGTCGCTATGTATGTATCTTACGGGCTGCGATGCTGGCACTCGACTGGTGCCTGTCACTGGTTCGATTAGCGTAAAGGGCAAACCTGCTGCAGGTGCTTCCATATTGTTTCATGCCGAAGACCCAGCCGCACAAACAGTCTCCGCAGTGACGGCAGAGGATGGTACTTTTTCTCTGATGTCAGGTACGGAGCCTGGAATTGCGCCTGGAAATTACGTGGTCACGGTAACTTGGCCCGACGCGTCAAAGAAGCCCACGTCAGCGCAGATCATGATGGGTACAGCCGATGCGGGGCCTGATTTGTTAAAAGGCAAGTATGCAACGAAGTCTGCGTCAACATTAAAGGTCGAGATTACTACCAGTACCACTGCGCTTCCAGCCTTTGAATTGTAAGAATGTAAGAACCCCTAACGTACGTTAGGCTTTCCCGCCTTTTTGTACCCCACAACTTTTGAACTCAAAAAAAAGCTGGAAGCCGGTTCTCTTCGGGCCGGAGGTCCAGCCGATTACCTAGCCCAGGGCAAGTCAACGCGAGTGGAGCGA
>JBGSJT010000553.1:0-26699 GCA_041741715.1 Pirellulaceae bacterium
CTATAACGCTGGCCGCGATTTGGGTTGAAACGCGGACACAGCGAGTCAGCGCGTCGGCAAGCAACAGTGAGCCAACTCCTGGAAAGGCGACGTCGCGCGCTAGTCGCCCAATTAGAACGGCAGATACATCGGGATAGCGTGGCAGGCGCTTGGTCAGTTCTTGGGGAAGGGATGCCAGTTCAATCGACGTCGAACAGAGTGTATAGAAACCAGCCATGCGAGCGGGTTCGGATTTTGGCGACAGTACAAACACAGCGGCTGCCTTGCATTTCACGTCCTGGTTGGCGATTTTGACAAGGTAGTTGTTCAGTACGGGAACACCACAGTCAAAAGCTTGCCGATGATGCTGCTTGCAAAGTGCCTCGCAAACGAAATCGCTCATCTACTCTGGACTCGTTTGCGGTGCTCAGCTACTGCACTGCGGAGCTTTTTGTTAGGGCGCTTCGGAGATAAAAGGGCATCGACCAGCACTCGGCTCTGCTCTTTGTCGAGCTCTATTCGTTCATACTCCTCGACCACCTTCTTGGCGGCAACTTCAAGGTGAGCAACCACAAAGTCGGATACCGTCCTTCCAGTATAGGCTGCTGCCCGCTCGATTAGATCTTTCTGCTCCTGGGAAACTCGCGTTTCCAACCTCGCCGATTTAGTTGATGTATTGGCGGTAGCCATGATCTCTCCTTTTGATATTTATACTGTACGGCAAATGTCCGTACATGGCAAATCGGACTAGAACGAAACTACTTATGGTGAGCGATTCGTTTGGGGGCGTCGGGGACTTTGACCTCGTGAATTGCGCCGTGGATCTTGCCTCGGCTTTCCGCTTTGGAGTCATGCTGATAGCGGCCACGGCGGGAGCCCATTCGCAACTTGAGATCGCATTCATGATGGAGCCATTCCTTTGCGGCATCTCTGATGGCGAGCATGCGTGTTTGGATCAATTCACCCCGTTTTGAGTTCGGCCCTTCGCTTTTAGTGGAATCGTGGGACGGTCGCGGAAGGCCAGCAACGTAGCCTTCTGCATAGGATGCGCCGCTGCCCCGATTGTGGCTGCGATATTGCAATTGGGCAGCCGCAGCAATAGTCAAAAGCAACTCACGATACAGAGTGATAGCATTCTGCACGTCGGCCAGCGGTCCATAGAACCAGAGCAAGGTCCGATGCCCCTTTGTTGATCGGTAATACTGAACCGTCGGGAGAATCTCCTCAACGATATACATTGCAAGACACTTCTCCCAGCTACAAGCACGTCGGCCATTGACAGGACAGGCCATTCGGGTGAATTGGACGCTATCGACGTTGTCGCCGTCAATAATATCATCGCGGGTAAGATTGTTGGTCAGCATTAGATTGTGAATCATTCGCAACGCGTTGCGTTTTTCACCTTCCGTGCTGGCTTGGTTGCTAGCCGTTTTCTCTAGTGCTCGCAACCGCCGGATAATCTTGTCGAATTCCTGTTGTGTGAGTTCCTGTGCTTGGCTGATTCTTCGCTTGGGTCCCGCACTTGGACCTACTTCCTCGCTGCACCTGGCGGGAGTCCAGAAGCGATTAATGACATAGTCTTCGTCGTCAGATGGGCTCCAAGTATCATGAACCACATGGTCAACTACCGTACAGAAGTGATGCGAACGTCGGTGCGGGCTACTGACGTGCAGGATTACAACTCCATCGGGCAAGCCTTTTCCGTCGAACGTTTTACCCAATCCATCACAATTCTGCCAATCGCGTTTTGCAAGGTACGATGCCGCAATATCAATCGGCATTCCGCATCGTGGCGACTTTTGCGAAGCTTCACCTAGTTCGGCATATACATCTCGATAGACACTACCGGTAGCGATGGAGATCGCGCGAGTTACGCAATCACCGGTTGTTCCCACAAATCCGCACGCTGCGCGGCCACCGTCGTTCCACATGAATTCCATTGTTAGTTCCCAGTTCGTAAATCAATGTGAAGGGGATATTGTCCAAATATTGATGATCAAATCGAGCGGGGTATCTCGAATTAAGAGTCGTCAAGCGCGTGGCGGCACGGCTCGAGCCGTTCAATTTCCCTCGCAGAAATTAGGAAACGGACCCGTCAGAGTCTGACTTGTCCTGCGGGTGGCCTAGGTCAACCCGAATCAGAGATCAGGTACCGATTGTTTCGATGCCCCCTCTCCCTCTGGCTTGCTGTCGTTGAGCTTTTCGTCGCTCTCGGGCTTGCTGGCCGTTTCCAACCGGGTGCTGTAAATGGTCCAGCCCTTGGCTCGCTGACGGCCAAACAGGTCGAGATAGGGACCGGGACTCACGCGCTCGATTAGCTCGCGCACGCATTCGGAAGCGCGACCTGCTTGATCGCGGTCGCTGCGCATCCAACTGTTGAGCGTTTGCTCCATCAACGGAAGGCCTCCGCGAGTGCCGAGAAGTAGGTACTCGTGAGCTTCTACCCAGTAGTTACCAGGAAGGCCCTCGCTATTTAAGCAGACCAAGCAGCTCTTAAACTTAAAACCCCAATTTTCCATGACTTTCTTGGCAGCAAAAATCGAGTGATCTGTGGCCCAAAGATGCAGATGCGCATGCTCCTCCACCAACTGGTGAACTGGTAGTTGACTGAAAGCGGTTACAAACGGCTCGTTGTCGTGGCCAATTAGCCAAGGTAGGTCGGCGTAGACGCAGGCGAATCGTTTGCCCTGCTCAAGCAACTTATCGACGCGATGTACGATTGTGCAAGTGGCGATGGGGGGGACGCCGTCACTCGTGAACTTAGTGGTGCGGTCGCTGGCAACGACTGTGCGTGAGCAATCGTCCAATATCGTCAATGGCTCTGCGATTAGCCCGTCATCATTGGGGGTGGCTGTATCATTCTTGCTGTTCATGGGAGATTCTTTGCTTTGGGGGAATCTTCAATTTGTCGGTTGGGCCGAGTGTGCTAGCTACCCTGGCGAATACAACGCTATCGCTCATCGAGCGTGTTACGGCGCGTAACGAGGCGTTCGAGTTCGTTTGCGGAAATCAAGTACCGTCCACTCTCGGGATGCTTCTCTGCAAGGATCTCTCCAGTTGCACAAAGCCGCCGCACGTACCAGGGCGACAGTCCCAGCCGGTTGGCAGCTTCTGAAGTCGAGTAAAAGTCGCGGCTTACGGGCGGAGACATCAGTGTGAGCAACAGCTGTTCGATGCGTTCTAAACGCTGTGCTAGTTCGTCGGCTGTCATCGATCACCTTCCTCTCACTACCACCGAGTAAACGCCTAACAGGTTAAGTAATGGTCTTGGCAGTTGTGGTATGGTCGCTAGTGGCTAACTAATTCCACTGACGGCTGTATGTACGGGGAACAGCCACGCACTCTGAAGTGCGTTAGCGATCCATTTCCAAATTGCTCTCGGTCATATTGTTTTGCTCTAGGATCCACGTGTGGGCGAGATCGAGAGCCTTGGCTAGCCCAGCGAGGAGTGAGCTTTGAAGCTGAGGTCAATAACGATGGGACTGTGTATCAAAAATGGTCCACTTAAAAAGTGGACCGACAAAGTTAGAGTTTCAACGTCGACATGGCAAACGCCATAAACAATGTAACCACCAACAGCAAAAATGCTGCGTTGGAGATCATGCGTTTTGCTGCGTTCCATTCGTTTTGTCGAAACTGCTCCCTTCGCCACTTCTTCATCTCTTTGGATTTGTCCGTCATTGCTTCCTCCATTCATTCGTGAAAACACCCTACACGCGAGCCAAAGGCTCGACTGCGAGGCGCTCAAAAATGGATTGGAGGTTGAAGGATTTCCGGAATGGAGAAGCTCTCTCTTTTTAGGCTGGGGAGAGATAACCAGATTATCAAGTGTTTTGATGGATTACGGACGACTGCATTCTGGCAGTCGAAAGGGCACGGTCAGTTGATGAGCTTCCTGAAACTGCGGATTGTTCGCCGATCGACTGGCTAGGCAAATACCGAGTCAAGCGCCTTCTTCTGCGAGTCAGGGAACAAGTGTCTGTAGCGACGGCGTTGGTCGTCGGTTTGGTGGCCAACCCAGGTATCGATGAAGCGTTGGTCGATGCCCTTGGTAGCGCAATTGGAAATGAAGCTGTGCCGAAAAATATGCCAGCCACGGATGTTTTTCCATTTGGTATGGGCAAGGACCATCGATAGATGGTGCGTGGCTTCGTCGGGGGCAACGCAGCCCTCTTCGTCTTGTTTTTTTCGCTGTCGCCAATAGCGATGGTCTTCGGGAAAGGTGAATGGGCTGGCGGGTTTGTCATCGAGCCATTGTCCCAAGACTTGTTTGAGCCGCTGAGAGATGGGTAGCAACCGCGAAGTGCGGGATGATTTGTTGCGTTTGCGTTCCTGAACCAGGATCGTTCCAGCTTGCAGGTCAATGTCGGTGACCCGCGAGCGGCAGAGTTCGCTGCGACGCATGCCGGTATGTGCTGCTAGCAGGCTCATGGGATAGAGGAACGAGTAGCCTGATTTGTCTTGGACGTGCTCAAGCAGTTGGTCGAGTTCTGCTGTGTTAAGGTATAGGCAATCCCAGAGCGGGTCGGCTTGCTCGGTGGTGAGCCCGCCCCGCTTGATTTGATATTCGACCTGCTGCCAGGTTTGAAAGGGAGGCTTTTCATCGCGTTTCGGAAAAACGAGTCCGCGACGTGGGAACGGTTTTTCGAGCAACTCTTGGGAGATTGCCCAGTTCCAAAGCGAACCCAGTGTGGCGAGTTCCTTGCGGATCGTGGTCCCGCTGACGTTACCGCGTTTGCCTTTTTCCGTAGAGCGTTTTGTGATGTATTCCTGGAGTTCGCTGTTGGTCAGTGTGCGTGGGGTTTTCTTCGGTCCGATCAGCCGCACGAAATGCCGCATGTGCACGGCTGCCGATTTGAGCGTCGTTGCTTCCAAAGCACCTGCCGGAATGCGCTCCTTGTAGACCGCGAACAGTTCACCGAGGGTAAGCGTGCTAAGCTTCTTGGGCTGGCTGGCAAGCTTTCCATCGGAGAGCAGGAACGCTGGAATGTCCGCGTCATCGGGAATGACGAGTCGACCGCATTCTGCCAGCCGAATATTTTCGTCGACTCGAACTGACGCAGCCGATGCCTTGCGTTGATCTGTAGTCTTCAACGATCGCTTAAAGCGCAGGCCGCCGTAGCGGAAGCAGATGTGGTAGGTGCCGCTGGGATCGCGTTGGAGAGATGCCATGAGTGAGACTCCGTCTTCGGGATACTTGAAGAATAGGAGTGTCTCGACCGAAATGTTAGCCACGCTTGGGCAACGGCCATGCAACAGAGATCCAATTTGGGCCAGTCACAGCCAACGCGGATTCACTGCGAATCCACCGCTTGTCACTGATTTGTCACTGATTGGATTTTTCACAAAAAAAGGACTTAGAGCGGGTTGCTCTAAGTCCTGGTGTTTTCAAGGTTTGCGTCGCTTGAGCGACCCTGAAAAAAGGCTCCTCCGGTAGGACTCGAACCTACGACCCGGCGGTTAACAGCCGCCTGCTCTACCAACTGAGCTACAGAGGAATATGGGTCTCGTTGATCCTGTGGGGCAAGCCGAATGTGACTTTCGCCCCTAGCAATAACAGGAAAATCGCGCAAAACTCAATAAAAACGGAACCGGGCAGAAAGACTGGGCGCGACCAGAATTGGCCTTCCCGGAAATAAGTTGTCTGTCGGTTCCAATAATGTTCCAAGATTACTAGCTTTCCGCCCGCTTTGCAAGTCCACTATCGACTCCCAGAAATCGCGTTTTTTTCTAATCGCGACGTCGCAAATTGACTGTGTCTGCCTGACGCTCGGATAGGAGCTGGCTGGTGGTGAGTTGCGGAAGCATGGGGTGGGAGTGACTCTCGGTAAACTGGGCTTCGGGGGATGGTCGCAGTAGCTTGCCCCAGGCGGCAGTGTGGGGAATACCAAAACTGTCAAAGGATGCTGCGGGGCTGAGTCGCAAAATGTGCTGGCTGAGTTGATAGTTCAATCGCGCACTACCGGTGCGCCAATCTAGCCTATTCCGCAGAGCTTGCCAAAGTGACTCCCACAGACACATGGTGTGGAGCGCGGGCCAAATGGGGTGGTGAACTAGAGCTGCAGTTGCCGTCCGCTGTCTCAGCATCTGCTGTTTGTCAAAACAGTAGAGCCCACAGTTGTCGATCGGCGGCAAACAACTTAGCAGTTGATCGTTAAAGCTCTCCAGAGCTCGACGGAGTCGATTCAGTATGACGGCTTGCTCGACAGGTAGACTTTGACCAAACACAATCAGATGTAGACAGCGATTGCGCGCTTCGATGTGTGCGGCCAACACGCCGTTGGCGAGCGGACTGAATTCGCGGTCTATCCCCAGCTCATCAATGACGGCGGCGAAGTATGCGACAACGCGGGCAAGCGGTTCAGCTAGCAGGATCTCTTGGATTATGGGTAAAACTTCGTCCCACTGTCGCGCACGCCGGCTCGTGCCAGGTCGACCAATGGAATCGCGGTGCTGAGACAAATCATGCATCCAGTTCTCATGGCGAAAGCGGGCAGTGAGCCAGTAATCACGCGGAGCGTTCCCAGCCAGGGGTAGTCTGAGTCCAACCTGAGCTGCAGCACCGCGCACAAACGTTCCTGCCAGTTCAGCGAGATCAATAGCGTGCATCAAAATTTCCAAGTCGCTTGATTATTCGGTGAAGGGAATCAGTCCACCAGCGCACTTAGGCGACCGGCGATTGAACATCTACCCGTCGTAGCTTGGGCCGCCTGACTTCAGTCTGCCAGAACCCAAGTCTGGCGACTCAGGCTACTGTAAAGTTACTCCTGCCACTCGCCTTTACCGCGTAAAATGGCCGAAGTTGACTCGCTGACCGAAGATGTAGAAAGCAACTGGCGCACCGTTCCCAATTGCTGTCGTGGCCAAGCTGGTGCGGGGAGGGTAAATCGGCCATTTTTCCCAGCGTGCGACGCGATTGGGAGATCGGAGAATTTGCTTTTTAAAATTTCTGGGCGTTGACAAAAGACAACATGCGGACGTATCCGATGATGCGAAACCGCATTAAATAAGCTGGTGTTTAAGCTCAAAATCCTATTAGACCTAAAGCGACAGCCGTGGGTATCGGCGCGGTAGTTCCCGCTCAAAAAACCACGGCTAGCGCCAGTGTTTCACGAAGAAATTGCGGCAAATAGTGTCCCACGGCAAGCGCCAGAGGTTCACTATAGGGTTGCAAAAATAACTGGTGGCCGATGAACGGTCATTAAACCTAGTGGGGCATTGAAAACAGCGTGAATTGACGTAGACTTAAAACTTAGTGCGAACGCACTGTAATTCACCCTTAGTTACTACCCAGCTTGCGATGGTTTCATCGTCGCGGGTAATCGAAAGTCATCGACAGCCACTTCCGTGCGGCTGCAATTTCTCAAAAAGTTCTACTGGAGGACGTATCATGCGTAGATTTGCTTGGACTCTGGCCGCTTTGTGCTCATTAACACTGGGCTGCAACCAGCCTGTCGAAACTATTCCGGCTGTGACTCCTGAACCACAATCTACTAGCGGAACCACCATGGAAGAGGGTGGTCACGATCACGACGGTCACGATCACGACGGTGAGCATGGTGGTCATGCGCATGCCGAGGGAGATGATCATGATGCCGATAAGAAGGGAGAGGCTGCTGAAGCCACTGACCCATCGGCTGCCAACGCGCCGTCGGAAACGATTCGCTTTGTGGCTGACAAGCGGCTTAGTGTTCCAGAAATGATGTGTCCCTATTCATGCTGGCCTAAAGTCAAGGAAACTTTAGCGGGGCAGCCTGGGGTCGAAGCGGTCCAGTTGGCCGAACAACCTGCCGGAACTCCCGAGGGAGAAATTAAGGAACGAGTGGTCGAGCTCAAACTAAACGGCGACTTTGACACCAGCGCAGCCATCGCTGCACTCGACAAGGTAAGTTTCAAAGCCGAGCTGGCAAAGTAGAGCTGTCCTAACGGGTAACCCGTGGAATTCCCCGACTACGATTAGCGATGCAATGCTCTGGCGATCGATCTATAACTCGCCAGTCAGTACGATCTCAAGCGCGAGGCGCGTGCCTCGCGTTTTTGTAACCGTTGGCGGCAATCGTGGGAAATGCGATAAAGCAGAACCATTGTCACAATGATTCACCGCTTTGGATCGCTAAATCCCCTCAAAATCCTGAACAATTGGGGACAGTTCTGAACAATTGGGGACAGTTCTGAACAATTGGGGACAGTTCTGAACAATTAGGGACAGTTCTGAACAATTGGGGACAATTGTTCTACTCTTTCAATTTAGCGTAATCGGTTACGCGTTTTTTTATTCCCACTGCCGCATAGCGTTGCGTTTTGCGACTTGGGTGGGAGCAAGTTTCGCGACGGAATGCGATAGTTCGAGTAGTGCCCCAGCGGCTAGTTTCAGGTGCTCGCTAACCGCAGTAACTGCCTGCTGCCGAATCGGGGCCGCGTAAGAGCTGAGCAGGTTTACAGTCGAAGTTTTGGCGGCGGTGAGTTTCTCGGTGAGTTTCTCGATGGGGACTGCAAACTGCCATTGTTGAGCTTGGGCAACTGTCAGCAAAATGTGCCCGCCGGTTAGCGTGTCGAAGATGACAAACTGAGGACCTGGAGGCTGGTGAGCAGTGGGAGAAGTGCTGAGTTTAGCGAGCGATGTGTTAAGTAAGTTAGTTAGCTGTTGAGCATGGTTGGCAACCAGGCGGTGAAGGTCGGCTTGGTTCGACAACGCTTGACTGACTTGGCACTGAGTTTCTTCGACTTGGTTTAGAAATTGTGCTAGGGCGATGGCTTGCGGTGTCGGGCTTTTGAGTCGTGGACGAGGTGCGAGACCTGGCTCGGGGAAGGCGATTGCAAATTTATCGTCTATCGAAGAGTGGTCACTTGGCAAAGCAGCGTGCATGCGCTCCCAGGCCGAGGAAAGTGTTGTGGCTGATTTGCTGAGCGTTGGCCACAGAGCCTGCGCAGCGTGCCGCCACGGAGCCAATGTGTTTGAGAATGGGAGAGCAGCAAAGGCCTGAGAATTGTTTAGTACTGTACGGGCCCGATTTTCGATTTGATGACGTTGGGCCAGTGATGTGTAAGTGTCGATATCATGACTACACGCGTAAAAGCAGGTTATCGTGGCTTCGTGAGTTGAGCCTCGTGGCTGGGGTAAGTCATGACCGCAAGCTCTGAAGCTGTTGTTGCAGATGAGCATCGCGACTAAACACAATCGACCGAAGTTGAGATTTAAAGTGGCTTTCATCGTCTGCACTCCTGGAACCATCCGCCGTATAAAAGTTCGCTTGAACAGTAAAGGTTATCGAGTCGAACCAGCTTAACAGTCCCGTAGATTCGTTGAATTCGCGACGTTTGGCTGGCCACCTATGGTTGGGGTTGCGGACTGTAAGTATCGTAGGGGCAGGCTAGGATGTGAGCGATCGAGGAGACTTCGCGGGTGGCGAGTTAACCCGCTCGTCCATATTCACAATTCATGGACCGTTGCTGAGCGGTACCGATTGGAAAATTTGTCGGATAATCTATCGCACGGGGTTTGTCGGCACTCATGAACGTCATCGAGAATATGCAGATCGTTTTCGCTTTTGCGGTCATCTTGGCTGTCTTTGCGACAATGCAAATGCGTCGCAATGCACCGACGGAAGTTCTTTTTTGCGGAGCGTTGGTGGCTTACGTCCTGTTTGGTCTGATCGAGCCGGAGCAGGCGTGGGTGGGCTTCGCCCATCCGGGGGTGATCGCTATCGCGGGACTGCTGGTGGTATCGGCTGCTCTGAGGAGTTCAGGAGTACTTGATGCCCTGGGTCGCTCGCTGTTGGGGAATGTGACCACGGAACGAGGTGCGTTGGGGCGATTGGCAGTGGTGGTTGTGACGAGTAGTGCATTTTTATTAAACACGGCGATCGTTGCTATGCTGATGCCGTTGGTGATTGGTTGGTGCCGACAACGACAAGTAGCACCGTCACGACTGCTGTTGCCGCTGAGTTACTTGGCTATTTTGGGTGGCATTTGCACGTTGGTTGGCACGAGCACTAATTTTGTAGTTAATGGAATGCTACAAGATGCGTCACGTGATATCGCGGCACTGGTCGACGCCGAAGATGCCAATTTGCCAGCGGACAAAATGCCAGCTAATGTAAAGCAACTTACCTCCCGCTATAAACCTGAGTGGCTAAAGGCGCAACAGGCCGAATTGCTCCCGATGAGTTTGACTGATATTTCGTGGGTCGGCGTGCCGTGCGCGATTGTGGGTTCAATCGTGTTGGTGTTCCTGGGGATTCGACTGCTCCCCAACCGCACCGAGCTACTGGATAGTTTGGAGGAAAAGCGCCGCGAGTATTTAGTCGAAATGTTGGTCACGCAAGGTTGTGTGTTGATTGGTAGAACAGTTGAGGAAGGGGGGCTGCGTCATTTGCCTGGTCTGTTTTTGATCGAAATCGATCGCGATGGTGAGATCATTGGTCCGGTCTCCCCCAGTGATCGCATCCACGAGAATGATCGTTTGGTGTTTACGGGCGTTGTGGCCACCATCATCGATTTGGAGAAGATTCCAGGATTGGTCCCTGCCGCAGATATCAATTACGAAATCGCACCAGCGACAGCAGCCGCGCGGTCGCTGGTCGAAGTGGTACTCAGCCCATCATCGCCGCTGGTGGGGAGCACGATTCGGCAAGCCAATTTTCGACAGCACTACAACGCAGCGGTGGTGGCCGTGCATCGCAATGGCGAGCGACTTCCGACCAAGATCGGTGATATCGAGCTTTCCGCTGGCGATACTTTGCTACTGCAAACCCAACAGGGTTTCGTGCGCAGCTTTCGCAATCGTCCCGATTTTTACTTGGTTAGTTCCGTTGAGGATAGCGATGGACGTCGGCACGACAAACTACTGCTGGCGGCGGCGATTACCATCGGCCTGATTGGCTGGTTATTTTTGATGCCGCCGTTAGAAAGTTGGGGCGCGCCGGAGTCGTTGTTGTCACCTTCATTGGCCATTGTGGCAGCGGCCTTAGCGATGATCGTTACGCGTTGCCTATCGATTGCCGAAGCGCGTCGGGCCATTGATGTGCCGATGTTGCTAACCGTGGGGGCGGCGATTGGCGTGGGTAAGGCCATCGAGAATTGTGGAGCTGCCGACCGAGTAGCACGACTAATGATCGATTTGGTCGGCAATCAACCCTATGTTGGGCTGATTGCCATCTTCTTGCTAACGGTGCTGTTTACAGAAATGATCAGCAACGTTGCCGTAGCGGCGATGATGTTTTATATTGCTGTCGGCTTGGCTTGTCAGCTTGACGTCAATCCGCGTCCATTTGTCATGGCGATCACCCTGGCTGCTTCTCTGAGCTTTGTATCGCCGATCGGCTATCAGACGAATCTGATGGTCATGGGACCTGGAGGCTATCGTCCGCGCGATTACATTCGCGCTGGCTTGCCGCTGAGTATTTGCGTGGCCGTGGTAGCACTGCTGCTGATTCCCATTGTCTGGCCGTTTTACAAATGACTCAAAACAACTTTTCGGATTTCCTGGTCGTCGGTGGTGGTATCGTAGGACTGGCGACCGCATGGCGACTGGCGCAGGCGTATCCCGACGCCAAGATTTGCCTGCTGGAGAAAGAACCGCGAGTGGCAATGCATCAATCTGGGCGGAATTCCGGAGTGCTCCATTCTGGGATCTACTACAAACCCGGTTCGCTCCGCGCGACAACGTGTCGAAGTGGAAAACTTGCCATGCAGGAGTTCTGCCAGTCGGAGAGTATTCGCTACGAGATCTGCGGCAAGATTATCGTGGCGGTCAGTCCCGAGGAAGTGCCGCGGTTGGACGCAATCCATACGCGAGGCATTGAGAATGGAATCGAGTGTCGCTTGATCGACGAGCGGGAAATGCGCGAGATTGAACCGCATGTGGCTGGCCTCAAAGCAATTGCTGTCCCTGAAGCTGGCATCGTGGACTATCCAGCAGTTTGTCAACGCTTGGCGGAGAAGCTGAAAACTGCAGGGCATCGCGTGCTGCTGGGGCAGCGCGTGACGGCCATCAACGCCGGGAGCAGTCAAGTTGAAGTGCGAACCGAGACCGATGTGTTGCGAACTGGTTTCTTGATTACGTGTGGTGGATTGTATAGCGATCGACTGGTCAAAATGTCAGGGCTCAATCCGCCGGCACAGATTGTTCCGTTTCGGGGTGAATACTATGAGTTATCAGAAGAGCGGCGGGAGCTGTGCCGCAATTTGATCTATCCAGTTCCTGATCCCAGCTTTCCGTTTTTGGGAGTGCACTTCACGCGGATGGTCAGTGGCGATGTTGAGTGTGGACCGAATGCGGTCTTTGCCCTGGCTCGTGAAGGTTATTCTTGGGGGAACATCCGGTTGGGAGAACTGGCCGAATCGCTCCGTTATCGTGGCTTTCTCAAACTGGCGGCGCGCAATTGGCGGATGGGTTTGGGAGAAATCCATCGTTCGCTCTCAAAGGCTGCATTTGTTAAGGCGCTGCAGCGATTAATTCCCGAGATCCGCGCGGAGGATCTGAGGCCGTGTCGCGCGGGTGTTCGTGCTCAAGCTCTAACTCCCGAGGGGACCATGGTCGATGATTTTCTCTGGGTGAGTGAAGGTCGGATGGTTCACGTGTGCAATGCCCCCAGCCCTGCTGCCACCGCATCGTTGGAGATCGGCGCGCAAATCGTCCAGCGCGTCTCGGAACAACTGTAGGCCTATAAACACGAAAGGTTCCAAGTTCCAAGTTCCAAGTTCCAAGTTCCAAGTTCCAAGTTCCAAATGACAAGTTCCAAATGACAAATGACAAATGACAAATGACAAATGACAAATGACAAATGACAAATGACTCCCCTGGCTAGACCCGTGGTCGTCGAAATTCATTACTTCGAGCGCTCAACAGGTTACCCATTTTCTCAACTCACCTACTTCGACAACACTGGCCTCAGCCAGTGCCACCCACTCTACCCACTCCCCCATTCCAATCGCCGATCCCAACGGCAAAAATCCGTCTATGGCTGGCGGCGGAGACTTGCTACTATCGGCGGGGTGGGGGCAGCGCTACCCCATCATTTCCACCCAAAGTTACGCGTCAGGGAAGATGCAATGCTACGGCTTTTTCGAATCTGCGGTTTTTCGCTGCTAGTCAACTGCGGCGCTGTCGGGCTGGCTCAACAGCAGTTTCAGCAGCCACACTCACCACAGGCAGCCGCACAAATTCAGCAGGCACTGCAGCAACAGCAGCAGATGGCGGCTGATGGCCAACCCGCCCCAACGCTGGTGGTCACAGCTCCTATGGCCATAGCTGCAGGTTTGGCCGAAGCTACGAAAGCTCCATTCGAACCACTGACAAAAGAACAGTCGGACTATCTCGACGTGGTGCTCAATACATGGGAGCAGCGGACTGGTCGCATCGAACAGTATCAATGTACGCTTAGTCGTTGGCAGTACGATCCCAGTATCGATCCGAGCGCGCCAGCTGTCATTGATAAAGGTGTCTTGCAATACGCCAAGCCTGACAAGGGCCTGTTCCGCATCGACGATCGCCAGACGTTATCGAAGAAAAGCCCCAATCCCGAATACCGTACCAGCGACAAGTTCGGAGAATACTGGGTGTGCGATGGCGAATACATTCACATTCGCGACCGCAATGAGATGAAGGCGCTAAAAGTTCAGTTGGCCCCAGAGCAACGACACAACGGCATTCATAACAGTCCGCTCCCATTTTTGTTTGGAGTCAAGGCCGAGCAGATGAAGCAGCGGTATTGGCTCCGTCCAGTCGCCCCGCCCGCTGGAAGCAGTGATGTGTGGCTCGAAGCTTGGCCCAAGCAGCTTGACGACGCTGGCAACTACTCGCGCGTGCAAGTGGTTCTAGACCAGAATGAGGTGCTCCCTAAAGCGCTGATTGTGTTCCTACCCAATTGGGAAGCCAAGTCGCCGCATCGCGAAGTACTCGAGTTCACCGATCGCAAACAAGATTGGAGCGTGCTCGATGCGATGAAGCAAAAGCTGTTTATGAAGGAGTTTATCGAAACCAAACTCCCCGCCACCTGGCAGGTGATCGTTGAACCGTATATCGATCCACGGGACGCAGCTCCACCAGCGCAAGAACAACAACGGGTCGCCCAGCCACCCGCCATGCAACAACAATTGCGATAGTCAGAAAAGCATTTTCGGTTGAGTAGCACTATCTAGAATCGTGACTCCACACGCAGCAAATACGTAACGCGATCCTTCCTGCGTCGATATGTCTATCGCCGCAAGGAGGATCGCGTTTTTTCTATCTCATGCATATAGAATCAGCGGTGGCCTACGTCTCAAGGGCTATTTCTCAGCTCGCAATAGTTTCGCCCAGTCTCCATTGATCACCACCAGATAGTCGTCCGACAAAAAAATGTGCGGCAAAAAGATGGGGCCTACGCAGATGCCTCATGTCTACTAACGAGCCATTTCACTAGGCACTTCTTTCCCTCCATGAAGTCGGACGGCACGCGTGCGACACGAGTCGATAGAAGGCGGCGGCCTGAAATTCATTAAACTGATGCTCCAATCGAGTGCGTCCATTTTTCTGCCACACATCTTTTTGTCGCACTTTGCATTTGGAAAACGCCCCTCTTGGAAGATTTCTAAGCACTTCCCCTCTAGCCTCTAGCCTCTAGCCTCTAGCCTCTAGCTTCTAGCTTCTAGCTTCTAGCTTCTAGCTTCTAGCTTCTAGCCTTTTCCTGCGGCCAACCGCCGACCGAAACTCTTAGGCGGTAGTGGGGTTTAACAGCCGAAGCTCTCCTTTTCGTTCCCCTTATCGAGTTGGCGTAATTCGAGTAGATCGTCCCCGGTAGGTGTTCGGGTAGTGTTTTTCGGTCCGGGGGTTGGCTATGCTAATATAATCACCTGTTCGGAAAACGAACTGCCACGTCGTCAGCTCGGCTTACGCGAAAGTTCCCTACTGGATGCCCGATGGCTCAGCACATGCCACCACCGCTGTTGCTCTTAACAAAGTTAGCGGTTTCGTTTTCGGTGTTGGTCGGGCTATTGACCGGGCCACTCTTGCCAGCAGTTCAAGCGGCTGACATCAATGATGCTCGAGCGGCTTTCTATCGTGGAGACTACGAAGCCTGCATCGAAGTAACCCGAGCCGAGGTGGAACGCGGCATCTGGAATGACGTATGGGCGCGGCAATTGATCGAATGCTTGTTGGTCACGGGACGCTATGCAGATGCGTGCCAAGTATACGAGCAGGTCGCTCAGCGGTTTTCAGATAGCATTCCGCTCCGTGTCTTAGCCGCTGAGGCGTATCGTTTCGCTGGAGATCAAGACCGCGGGAATCGACTGCTGAACGAAATCCCTGAGATGGTTCAGGCCGCTCCCTATCGCTACTCGGGCCGCGATAACATGCTAGCCATTGGTCGCTATCTACTGGGACTGGGTGAGGATGCGCGGGCCGTATTGGATGCGTTCTATGATCGTAGTCTCAAGTCCGATTCTAAATTCGTCGATGCCCACGTAGCCATAGCTGAGCTGGCGCTGGACAAGGCGGACTATCAAGAGGGGGTCAAGTCACTGAGTCGCGCCATCGAGCTGCGACCGGACGATCCACAACTGCGATTCTTGATGGCGTCAGCTTGGGCACCCTCAAGTTCAGAACGTGCGTCGGAGGAGCTGATGACGGCGCTGGAGATCAATCCACGTCATATCAACAGCCTGCTGATGCAGTCCGAAAACCTCATCAATTCTGAAAAGTATGATGCCGCAGAGGATGTGCTTAAAGCGGTCTTCGCGGTCAACGCCCAACAGCCGATAGCCTGGTGTCATCAAGCGGCGATAGCGCACCTGCGCGGCAATTACCAGCGCGAGGGAACCTGCCGCAAAGAAGCGCTGGCCACCTGGGGTATGAACCCCGAAGTCGATTACGTCATCGGCAAGATCCTGTCGCAGCATTATCGTTTTGTCGAAGGGGTCAAGTATCAACGTCGCGCGCTGCACTTGGCTCCAAACTATTTACCTGCCAAGTTTCAACTGGCTCAAGATCTATTGCGGGCTGGTCAGGCTGACGAAGGCTGGTCGATCGTCGACTCGGTTGCGGCTGCAGACAAATACAATGTCGTGGCGTTCAATTTAAAGACCCTTCAAGATCGCTTGGCGAAGTTCACGACACTTGAGCAAGACGGTTTTATTGTCCGCATGGATTCGCGAGAGGCGCGGATCTACGGAGAACGTGTGCTGAAATTATTGTCAGAAGCCAAACGGGTTCTCGCTGCTAAGTACGAGCACGAGTTGGCGCTCCCGATCACAATTGAGATTTTTCCTCAGCAAAGCGACTTTGCGATTCGAACGTTCGGTTTGCCGGGAGGGGCCGGTTTCTTGGGTGTCTGCTTCGGCAGCCTGATCACGGCCAACAGCCCGGCTTCGCAAGGGGATACTCCCTCCAATTGGGAAAGTGTCTTGTGGCACGAATTTTGTCACGTGGTTACGTTACAGAAAACCAACAATCGCATGCCCCGTTGGTTGAGCGAAGGGATTTCGGTTTATGAGGAACTGGAACGTGATGCGAGTTGGGGGCAGAGCTTAACGCCACTCTACAAAGAGATGTTGCTTGGAGACGATTTCGTGCCGTTGTCGGAACTGAGTAGCGCTTTCTTGAGTCCCAAGAGTTCGATGCATTTGCAATTCGCCTATTTCGAATCATCGTTGGCTGTTCGCTATCTTGTAGAGACACATGGCTTGCCTTTACTGCGGAAGTTACTGATCGACCTGGGGGCCGGTGTACCGCTGGAAGAGGCGTTTGCCAGTCGCTACGGCGATACCGCAGCGCTCGATGATGACTTTGAAGTGTATGTGCGTCGACAAACGGACGCATTTCTACCTCAGACGGACTTCGACAAGGAAGGGATTTCGGCAGGGACAAGCTTCGACGAATTACGGGGCTGGCTCTCCGAGCAACCGGGTAGCTATTTCGCACAGCGGATGCTGACGGAGCGTTTGCTCGCGGCCAGAGATTGGACCAAGGCGCGCGAGGCAGCAGAGAAGCTATTGGAACTCTACCCGCAAGATTCCGATGCAGGGGGCGCTTTCGATATGCTAGCCGCTGCACTGCGCGAACTGGGGGATGCTGAGGCGGAACTAGAAATACTTCAACGCTGGGTTGCGCTTTCAAGCGACCATCTCCCGGCGCGATTGCGATTGATCGCGCTCACGCGTAGTGCCCAAGACTGGCAGGAACTTGCGGAAGCTGCTTCAAAATTGTTGGCGGTGCAACCACTCCTTCCAACTGGACACGAAGCTTTGGTGCAGGCCGCGCAGGCACTCGATCAACCTGAGGTAGCCATTGGTTCCTTGCACGCTTTGCAAGAGATGGAACCGCTCGATCCTGCTGGGCTGCATTTTCAATTGTCACAAATGCTCGAACAGTCCGATCGACTCGACGAGGCTCGAAGCGAAGTATTGCTGGCCCTGGAAGAGACGCCACGTTATCGCGCTGCCCAGAAGTTGCTCGTTAAGATTTACGATAGGTTGCATCCGAGTGAAATGCTGTTGGAGATTGCGGCACCCGATGTGGGATCGCCTCCGAAGCCGAGCGGGGGAGTGGAGTGATGGAGTGGGTGGAGGAGTGGGTGGCACTGGCATGGCCAGTGAGGTCGAAGTAGGTGAGCCCACAGACTTCATGTGATGTGTTAAGCGCTCGAAGTAATGAATTTGGACCACCGGGTGATTACCCAGTGAAGATGTGTGAGGGTATTTGGTGACTTGCTAAGCTGAACGCGATGGAAGCTGGCTAGTGGCGTCGACTTCGGTTACTTCGATATATTGGAAAACGGAATTTATATTGGAAAACGGAATTTGGGTCAGAGTCATGTGCCTCGATCCTCACTGGCCATGCTGGTGCCACCCTCATGAAGCACGTCGCAGCGGGTTGGAGCGACCTACATGATGTGAAGTTCATTTAATGATTGGCAGGAATTTAAATCATTGAGGCCTATATGCGAACGACTCGAACTAAATCGACCTTGATCGCTGTGCTACTTTTGAGCCTGTCCGCGAGCGCGTTGGTTGCCATGCAACAGGGTTGGGGGGGACGCGGCGGGCGAGGTGGACGTGGCGATTACCGGGAGCAGAATAGTCGCGCGGGTGTTCCCGTCTGGGATCATGACGCCAACTTCGCGCATGATTCATTCACCTTTGCTCGCGTGATTTACAATTCGGACGGTGGACGAGGATGGGGTGGTGGTTGGCGCACCGATTATCCCGATAGCGATTTGAACTTTTCATTGCGACTGCAGCAATTGACTTCGATGAAGGTCAATCCCGAACCGGTTCAGTTGGAATTAACTGATCCGAAATTGTTTGACTACCCCTTTCTGTACATGATTGAAGTGGGGGGGATGAGTCTTTCTGAAGCCGAGACGCAGGCCATGCGTAAGTACTGTCTGAACGGTGGCTTCATCATGATCGACGATTTCTGGGGCGATATCGCGCTGTTCGATCTACTGCAGACACTCAAACGCGCGTTCCCTGATCGCGAAGCCAAAGATGTGCCGCTGGAGCACGAGATTTTCCAGTGTGTCTATCCTCTGAAAGAGAAGCCGCAGATCCCCTCGATCCATTCCTGGCAACGCTCGGGCGAGACGTGGGAATGGGGACACGATGGCGATACCCGCACGCCGCACTACCTAGCCATTCACGACGACGCTGGTCGGATCGTGATGTTCATTTGCCACAACACCGACTTGGGGGATGGCTGGGAACGCGAAGGGGAGGATCGCGAGTACTTTCAAGAATTCGCGGTCAAGAAATCGTACCCGTTGGGGATTAATATAGTGACGTATGCGATGACGCATTGAGAGTGGGAGTGAACGAGTGGGTGGCACTGGCTGGGGCCAGTGGTGCCGAAGTAGGTGAGTTGTGGATTATAGATGATGTATTGAGCGCTCGAAGTAATGAATTTGGAATACCAAAAAGCTACCCAGTGACGATCGTTGATGGGATGACGAAGCCCCCGACAATTGCAACGCAGTAGGAAGTTACGAGTGATGCCAGCTCTGGTTACTTCGATGTGTTGGACGACGGTAATTGAGTCAGAGTGATGTGCTTCGATACTCACTGGCTAGGCCGGTGCCACCCAGTAAGCGAAGTAAGAGGTAAGTTTAAGAGCAACCTTTGAGTGTCTAATCGCGAGTGTGATTAGGGATTTGGTTTGATCAGCTTGTTTTACGATCTTGGAAAGAAACTTAAGTGAATCATACGCTGTTAACGGACGAAGAAGAGCAATTGGCCGTCGATCATTTGCGCGAAAGTCGCACGAGGATCGATCAGGAACTTTCCAAAACAATTGTGGGACAGAAGGAGGTGGTGCAGCAATTGCTAATCAGCTTGCTGGCTGGGGGACATTGCCTTATTACTGGTGCGCCAGGATTGGCTAAGACCTTGCTGGTCCGCAGCGTGGCTCAGATCTTCCACCTTAAATTCTCGCGAATCCAGTTCACTCCCGACTTGATGCCCTCAGATATTACTGGGACAGAAATTTTAGAACAGCGGGAGGATGGTGGCCGAGAAATGGTGTTTGTCAAAGGACCCATTTTTGCCAACGTGATTTTGGCCGACGAAATCAACCGTACGCCCCCGAAGACCCAAGCCGCTCTGCTGGAAGCAATGCAAGAGCATCAGGTCACCGTGGCTGGTCGGCGTTATGTGCTCGAAGAACCATTCTTTGTCTTGGCCACGCAAAACCCGATCGAAATGGAAGGGACCTATCCACTCCCTGAAGCGCAGTTGGATCGCTTCATGTTCAATGTGCTCATTGACTATTTGCCTCACGCTGAAGAATTGGAGGTGGTGCTGCAGACCACCTCGCGTCGGTCAGAAGTCATCGAGCAGTTATTTTCGGGTGAAGACATCTTAAAATTTCAAGAAGTGGTGCGGCGCGTCCCCATCGCTCGCGAAACGGCTGACTACGCGGTTCGCTTAGTTGAATCAACGCGTCCCGGTCGCCCTGAGGCAACCGCCTTTGTCAATGAGTGGGTGAATTGGGGGGCTGGATTGCGAGCGGCACAAACTCTGGTTCTGGGTGCCAAGGCGCGCGCGTTGCTCGAAGGCCGCTCGCACGCAGCGGTGGAAGACATTCGCGCCCTAGCGGCACCGACGCTTAGGCACCGTGTTTTGCTCAACTACAAAGCTGAGGCGGAAGGTGTCAGTATCGAGGATTGCGTGCAGGAACTACTCAAAAGTTGCAAGGCATAATTGATGGTTGACACCGAGCAAACTGCGGGAACTGCCACTCGGCAGCGCTGGTTTATCGACCCGGCAGCGATAATGCAGATAAAGAATCTGACGCTGAGGGCCAAGACTATCGTCGAAGGTTTTACCGCAGGTTTGCATCGCAGTCCGCTGCATGGATTCTCTGTCGAGTTTGCCGAGTATCGACCCTACGTGTTGGGAGATGATCCACGCAATTTGGATTGGAAACTTCTGGCGCGCACTGATCGCTACTATGTCAAGCAATACGAAGACGAGACCAATCGTCGTTGCTACTTAGCTGTCGATCAAAGTCGTTCGATGGCCTATGGCACGGCTGGCTATAGCAAAGCCCAATACGCTCAGACTCTCGCGGCCACGATGGCCTACTATCTCAATATGCATCGCGACGCCGTGGGTGTCATGACCTGTGGCAGCGCGACTCCAGAATTCCTCCCGCCGCGACACCGCACCGGCCATCTGCAGCAGATCATGCGGTTGTTGGGAAATGAGAGCGCGGGAGTTGATTCCAATTTAGCCAATTCCCTGTCGCAGTTGGCGAGTCTCTCACGAAGACGAGGGTTGGTGGTCCTAATCTCCGATTTGTTAACTGATCCGGAGTCTTTGTTTCAACCGCTGGGATATTTACGTGGTCGTGGCCATCAAGTGTTGATCTTACGAGTGCTCGATCGCAGCGAAATCGAATTGCAGTTAGAGAGAAGCACGATGCTCCAAGACTTGGAATCGGGAAGGGAGATCTACGTCGACCCGGAAGCGGCGCGAGCTGACTATCGTCGACGCTTCGAGGCACATCGCGAGCAATTGGTCGACATTTGCCATCGCCGCGGCGCGCGAATGTTTACCGTCACCATCGACCAACCCATGGACGTGGCGCTGTTGGAACTGATCAGCACTACGCAGCGTTTAGCCAGTGGTGGTTCGGCGTCTCGCTCGGCTGCGTCAGGTTCACTGACCTCTTCAGGGAGGAATAAATAAGCATGGGACTGATTGCACCACTCTATGCGCTTGCAGCGCTGGCCATTGCGGGGCCGATCGTCTTTCATTTGATCCGTCGTCAACCTCGCGGGCAAATGCAATTCAGTTCTTTGATGTTCCTTTCTCCATCACCACCCCGCCTTACACGTCGCAGCCGACTCGACAATCTGTGGCTGTTATTGCTACGGGGCTTGGCGATTTTGCTAATTGCGATCGCCTTTGCACGCCCCTATCTGCGACAAGATAGTTTTCTAAGTAGTGTGCTCAGTGGACGCAGGATCGTCGTTCTGATGGATACAAGTGGGAGCATGCAACGTGGCGATGTGTGGGCGGGTGCCCAAACCGCCGTGCGAGAATTGCTCGATTCTCTCTCGCCCCAAGATCAGGTGGCGTTGTACACAATTGACAATGCGCTCACGGCGGTGTTGTCCGTTGATGACCAAGGGACCACCGATGGTGCGGCTTCGCAACAAGCCGCTCGTTCCGCGCTGCAGTCACTCTCACCGACTTGGAACACCACCGACTTGGGAAGCGGGCTCAAGTCAGTAGCAGATTTGTTGGGCTCCGCCGCTATCGCGGGTAAGATCGATCCCACGGCACAAAATGAAGTTGTTCTGTTTACAGACTTGCACGGCGGCAGCCATCTCGAATCGCTGCAGGGATTCCCTTGGCCGGAGGCGATTCAATTGGATGTACGGCGAATTCTCCCCGCGCTCCCTGGTAATGCGAGGCCCAGTTTAATGCAAGCCGCCGAGGATGAAGCGGTCGAAACGGAAGCAACGTATCGGGTACGCGTGGAGAACGATATCGATTCGGTCGAGCAGACGCTCCGTTTGTCCTGGGCCAATCAAGCTGGGCCGATCGCAGCAGGTGCGACTACGATTCAAGTTCCCCCAGGGCAAGTGCGCGTGGTACCTCTTGACGCGCGACCTCCTCGTGCGGATCGCATCAGTTTGTCTGGCGATGCCTGGGACGCAGACAACTCAGCCTTTGTGGCTGATCCAATCACATCGCTCGAGCGTATTATTTTTTGTGGTTCGCAACAACCCAAGCCAGAAGACGATCTAGCCTATTTTTTGGAGCAGGCACCGCTTGGGACGGAGCTGGTTCGTCGGGAGGTGTTCAGGGCCAAGCCGGAAGAGTTGACGGCACTACTGGCGGAACCAGAAACCAAGGGAGTGGTAATTGAGCCATCACGTGCGATGAATCTACCTATTGGTGATTTGCAGCGATTTGTTCGCAGCGGTGGTGTGATCATCGTCTGTCTAGCGCGAGAAAGTGACGACGTAGTTGGGGTAACGGAGTGGTTGAACGAACTACTGCAGGTGCATGAGTTGCGTGTCGAAGAGGGACCGCAGCGCGATTTTGCTTTGTTGTCCCATATCGATTTTAAGCATCCGATATTTGCTCCGCTGTCCGATCCTCGCTTCAATGACTTTGGCAAACTTCGATTTTGGTCGCATCGGAAAGTGACCTATCCCGCAGAGACTCCAATGCAGGTTGTTGCCGCGTTTGACGATCAGACACCCATGCTATTAGAACGAAAGCTGGAGGCGGGACGCGTGTGGTTGCTCACCGCCGGTTGGCAGCCGACCGGAAGCGGATTGGCACTTTCCAGTAAGTTCTTGCCGATCGTGATGGGAATGCTTGATCCGAACGGTCGCACTCGCAAGAAACAACTGATTTACGAAGTGGGAGAGGTCATTGCGGTCGCGGAGTTCGGAGACCTGCGAATCGCAAACTCTCAAGGGGAGCCGCTGGGGGAGTCGGAATACGAACTAGCGTCTGGCGAATTGAAGTTGCTGACACCTGGCTTGTTTTGGTTGGAAGGAAGTGGCTTGCGACGACAAGTGGCCGTTCAAATCCCGACTAGCGAGAGCCGCTTGTCGCCGTTGGATATTGAGCAGTTTGAGCAATACGGCATCACGCTGGGGAAAATTGCTTCGGATGCCGAACGTCGCGAATCGCTGCGGCAACTAAAAGTTGCTGAATTGGAGAGCAAACAACGGTTATGGCAATGGTTGATCGCTGCCTGCATCATCGTATTGGCTATGGAAACATTTTTGGCCGGTTGGCTGCACCGGCGGTGAGATTGAAATAAGTAGCGAGTAGCGAGTAGCGAGGCACTGGGCAATATGTTCTGTTCCAAGAATCTAGCCCGGCCGCTTACGCGTCGCGGCTCACTAAAATAGAGCATGTCTTGCCCAACGCATCGGGCTTGTTTTGGTAGCAAAAGTTTCAAAGGCTTCAATCCTATGGATACTCGACTTCAACAACGACTGGCAGCGGTAGCGCGGCGCTTCCGCTCTGTACATACGGGTTGGAGCTTGGCAGCCGCTTGGGGGCTTGCAGCGGCAATCGGCTATTTGCTTATCCTGGCAGCACGCAGCGGTCGCGTTGGAAACTTAGCGATCTCTCCCCAGCATGACCTGTTTTGGTGGTGGCTTTCCATGGCTGCTCTCATGACGCTGCTACTAATTGCCATTGTCCGTTTACGCCGCCCGAATTGGCAGAGAGTAGCGCGACAGGTCGAAGAGCGGTTCCCCAATTTGCAACAACGTTTGGTGACTGCCGCAGAGATTCGTCCGCTAACGCCCGATGGTCGCATAGGTTATTTGCAACGCAGTGTTATTTCCGAGGCCCTGCGTCACGACGTTCAGCACGGATGGGGGAACATCGTCTCGTCCTCACGCATCATTGCCGCTTGGGTGGCGAATATCCCTGCGCTACTGTGTATGTTACTGGTTGGGTGGGGACTATGGCAGGCACCTGAAACCATCAATAGTTTAGCTGCGTTAGCAAATCTCAATACTTTGCCAGCCTCACCTGTCCCGATCATTCAGCCCGGCAATACTGAGATTGAACGTGGGGCGAGTCTCATCATCACTGCTAAGTTCGAAACGAAAGTGCTAGACGAAGTTTGGCTGGTGCATGCACCAGCTACCAACGTTGCGAATCAGCCAAGCGAATCGCGCATTAAAATGCGTCCTTCGCTAAATGATCCGATCTTTGCGGCGTATCTCTACGATGTGCAGGAACCGCTCAATTACCGCATCGAGTACGACTCGAACAACACGCCTGGCTACCGTGTCGATGTGTTTGAGTACCCGGCTCTAGTTCGCGCCGATGCCGAGTTGAACTACCCCGGCTACACGGGACAGGAGGCGCGGACGATCCTCGATACACGACGCGTCACTGCGGCCGCTGGTACACAGTTGACGTGGAAATTGCATTTAAATAAATCCGTGACTACTGCGGAGTTACTGTCCGAAGGAGCTGAGCCAATTCCATTGACGCTATTCAATGACTCGACATCAGCAACTGTTTCTCCAGTGATGGAAGCGACAATGGAGATGCTCGAGAACCAGTCCTGGACGCTGCGGCTGGTCGACGCTGAGGGACGGACTAACCCACTGGAAGTTACGCTCCGGACCAAAGTTCTACCTAACAATCGTGCGAAGATTCAACTTGTGGCCGGTGGCGATGTGCGGGTCTCGCCTCTTGAGGAATTCGAAATTGCCGCCAAGGTCAATGACGACTTTGGGGTTGATGCCGCCGGAATCGGTTATCAGTTTGGTGGCGGCGACTTGATTGAAATCACATCCGACTTGGCTGCATCCAAGGGGAAAGAGCTGAAGCTGGGAGAACGGATCGACATGGAGTCGCTGCGGGCTGAGCCGGATCAGTTGTTGTCATACTACGTGTGGGCCGAAGATCGCGGCGACGATGGCGAACCGCGGCGCGTGGTCAGCGATATGTATTTCGCCGAAGTGCGTCCCTTCGAAGAGATCTTTCGACAAGGGGAGCAGCCATCGCAAGACCAGCAACAGCAGCAGCAACAGCAGCAGCAACAGGAAAATGAACAAACAGAGGAGTTGCTTGAGCTGCAAAAGCAGATTGTGGTAGCGACTTGGAATGTGATGCGCGAAGCCAAAACTGACAAGCTGCTGGGTCGCTCGGCGCCTGATCTGGTCATGCTTGCCGAATCACAGCAGTCCGCCGCTGATCTTCTGCAAGAAAAAGCTGCCGAAGCCCAAGTCCCTGGAGCTGAGGCAATTGTGGCCCGCGCAGCGCAAAGTATGCAGTCTGCGATTGAACAATTGACTGCGAGCAGCAAATCATTAGCCAAAAACGATCTGACCAAAGCTCTGTCGCACGAGCAAGCTGCCTACCAAGAGTTGCTCCGACTTCAGAGCCGTGAACACGAAGTTGTCCGCTCGCAACAATCCCAGTCCCAGTCGCAGTCGCGTCGTTCGCAAGCCCGCCAACAACAACTCGATCAACTTGAACTGGACAATGAGCAGAATCGATATGAGAACGAACGACTCGCGCAGGAGCAACAGAACGAAGAGCAGAGTGAACTGCGACAAGTCATCAGTCGCCTGCGCGAGTTGGCTGCTCGACAAGAGGACATCAACCAACAGTTGCGAGAAGTCCAAGCCGCCTTGCAGGCCGCGGAGACTCAGCAACAGCGCGAAGAGTTGCAACGCCAGCTCGAACGACTGCGTGAACAGCAACAGCAAATGTTGGCCGATAGCGACGAATTGAATGAGCGACTCGAAAGTCAATCGAACGAAGCGATGCAAGAAGCGCAGTCTCAAATGCAACAAGCTCGCGAAGATATCCAACAGTCGAGCGAAGCGTTGCGTCAGGGAGATACTGCTCAAGCGCTGGCCGCCGGGACACGCGCTGAACAAGGACTGAAGGAGTTGCAGGACGAAGTCCGCCAGCAAGCCGCCAACCAGTTCCAAGAGTCGATGCAAGACATGAAGCAACAAGCTTCGCAGCTCGAGCAGCGACAACAACGGGTGGTCGAGCAAATGAACAGCACGCGCGAGGAGCCCTCCGCGGGCTTGCGCGGTGACGAATCCGAACAGAACGCGGCGGAGCAACTGCGGCAACAGCAGGCCGAACTGTCGAAGCTGCTCGAAGAGATGCAGCAAATGGTAACGGAGGCTGAAGAAGCGGAACCGCTACTCGCCCAGAAGCTCTACGACAGTTACCGCCGCACCCAACAGGAGAAGGCTTTGGAGCGCTTGAAGGTGACGGAACAGCTTGTGGAACGCAATCTCCCCGCGCAGGCGCGTGAACTCGCCAATACTTCGAGCGATGATTTGACGAAGCTCCGCAAGGAGATCGACGAAGCGGCCGAAGCAGTGCTGGGAAGCGAAGTGGAATCGCTGCGTTTGGCCCTCAGTCAACTCGATACATTATCTCAGCAAGTGACTAACGAAATTGCCGAAGGTCGTGGCCAAGCACCTGACCAAGCGCAGGGAAATAGTCCGCCAAGCGACAGTCAGCCCACAGAGGAGAATGCTAACCAAGCCACGCGAGGCCAAGGCGATCCAAGTGAACCACAACCACAAACCTCTGATCAACCGGGGCAGCAACAACAAGATCAACCAGGACAGCAACCAGGTCAAGGCCGATTACAGACTGGACAGGCGCAACCGGGGCTACGCGGTGGCCAAGTTAACGATGGTGGCAATCCAACAAGTGGACCGTCGACGCGACGCGCGTCGGATGAAGCGACGGCGAATCCAATCACTGGC
>JBGSJT010000554.1:0-7023 GCA_041741715.1 Pirellulaceae bacterium
AAGCGACTTTCCGCGTTCCCTCGCTGCGCGGCACTACGAAAAAGCAATGTACTTTCACTTAAGGTTTTCGACTTCGCAAGTTTTCTAGAATCCCAACGGCTGTTTCTGCTGGATTGTGATATTTTGTTTTTTAGAAGTCCAGACGAATTATTGAAGCGAATCATGAACCCGAATTACCATTTGAATTCTGTTAACAGAGACTGGGGAATGGGTTATAGCCTCGACCCGGATGTTGTGAGGTCGTTCCTCCCATTTCGTTTGGAAACTCATATTAATTCTGGTCTTGGCCTGATGCAACGCCACAGCTATGACTTTGAATTGTTCGAGGAGTGGTTGGCACTGCCTGGAATTATCGGGCATCCTCACCGGATTGAGCAAACACTCGTTGGTTTGGCCTGCTCGCGATTCGGACATGACTTTCTGCCGTCGGAATACAACGTACTTTTGAAAAAGACTGAGTCCAATGAAGTAGTTAAGCACTACACCGGCCCTATTCGACACCTGATGTACAAAGAGGGTATTGGTCGAATCAAGCCCCTGCTTCAGAAATTACGAACAGGAATTTAGAGAGACGCCCTGATGTTACGAATTATTGAAATCGCTAAGCGTATTCTGAGGATCAACCCCAAATTTGAAGGGTCATCAGCTTACTGGATAAATCGCTATGCAAACGGAGGAAATTCGGGGGCTGGATCGTACGGCGCATTTGCTGAATTCAAAGCAAGAACGTTGAATCAATTCGTTGCCAAAGAATCCATAGAGACTGTCATAGAATTTGGCTGCGGAGACGGGAATCAACTTAGTCTCGCTACATACCCCAGTTATCTCGGCGTTGATGTTAGTGAGTTAGCTGTTACACGTTGCAGGAAAAAGTTTTCCGGAGATAAAACGAAGCACTTCGTAACGATGCAGCAATACCGCGGCGAGAGGGCCGACGTCGCGATGTCGCTGGATGTGATCTATCATTTGGTTGAAAGTGACGTCTTTCACGAATATATGACGACACTATTTGATAGTGCGATCAAATGGGTGGTGGTCTACTCTAGCAACTTTGACGGCCTTGATGAAGCGATGGCAGAGCACGTGCTGCATCGAAAATTCACGGACTGGGTTGACGCCAATCGTCCGCGATGGAGTTTGTTCAACGTCGTTAAAAACGAGCTTCCGTTCACTGGCGACTATCGCACCGGGTCCCATGCAGACTTCTATTTCTATGAGAGCCCTGAAGAGATGTAATTCTTCGCGTCGCAAAGTGCTTTGTTGTGTGTGAATCAATGCGAATTGCCATTATTGGACCCGATTTCCCTCCAACAACTGGCGGCGAATCTGAGTATGCCGCGCAAGTCGCATTGGAACTGCACCGCCGCGGGCATCACGTTGTCGTGTATACTAGAAAAGGGAACATCGGGCGAGATGAGGGGTATGCAGTTCAGGATGTGCTCGAGGGCAAGCAGACATTCGACGCAGTGGCGGTAAGCAGATTCCTGGATTTCGACGTAGTACACGTTATAAATGCTGCGTGGAGTTGGATGGTTACTTTGGGAAAACCCGTGTTCGCCTCAATTCACGGTAATGATTTTATCAGCCCGAACTCAGTTTTCGGTTTTGATTTGAAACACCGATTGCGTTTACCAAAAGGTGATCGCCTCGATCTCTGGTTGTCGAGTAAACGCACAGTACTTGCTATGAGGAAGTACCTTCCGCAATGCAGGCAAATTTTTGCAAACAGCGAGTATACCAAACAGGTCTTTCTTAAGAGATTCCCGTCCTGCGCATCATTGATTATCAAGGCAGGATTGGGGGTGAGTCTTGAATATCTGAATGGTGCATCATCGCATTATTCAAAATCCTCTACGGCAAACCTTCTGACCGTTTGCCGACTTTCCGAGCGTCGCAAGAATGTTGACTTGGTTCTGCAGGCATTGGCGCGACTCAAGCCGAGCTTTGAATTTCATTATACCATTGTGGGTGATGGGCATTTGGCATTGGAACTACAGACGCTGGCCGTCGATCTTGGGATCGCAGATCGCGTGACCTTTGCTGGTCGCGTCCCTGACGATGACATGCTTTCTTATTACCGAAAAGCTGACCTGTTTGTGCTGCCATCCGGGGCTTCAGAGCGATCATTTGAAGGGTTTGGGATCGTTTACCTAGAAGCCAACGCAATGGGAGTGCCAACAATGGCAGTCCGAGCCGGTGGCGCGCAGGAGGCAGTCGATGAAGGTAGATCCGGATTCTTTATTGAGTCACCGACCAGCGACCAGATTGAGGATGGACTGCGATCCTTTCTTGAAGGGAAGCGACAATTCAGAACTGAGGATTGCCAGGCATTCGCAAGCCAGTTTACCTGGAAACGCGTCGTAGATCAGTTTGAACAGGCTTACGAAAACGAGTTGGGCTGTCGTATTTAGGCAATTCTACAGAAGAGCAAGGCGATTACTGGCCGGACAATCCAGGCCGACATTGGTTCGACGTAGTCCACCGCCCAATCAAAGTCCGCTTCGATGTGGGATTGTTGGCATGGGGGTGATGGGCCAACTGCATGCAGTCACACTTTCGGGAAATAATTGCCTCAAGCTTGCTGCTGTCTGCGTTAAGGATCGAGCCAAGGCGGCAAACCTGAATCTTACTTGCGAAGTTTATGATGACTTCTCGCAGATGCTTCAAAAAGCCAAGCTGGACTTAGTAATTGTTTCCACGCCTCACCGACAGCATAAAGAATTTTGCCTTGAGGCCATCCGAGCAGGCAAGCATGTCATGTGTGAAAAGCCGATGGCCACGAGTGTGGTAGATGCAAACGAAATACTAGCTGCTGCTACCTCAGGAAACACTTATTTTACGGTTGTTTCACAAAACCGCTTTGAACCCTCATACCGCCGCGTGAAGGCCATCCTTGATTCGGGAGAACTCGGGCCTGTTCGACGATGTAGCATCATCGAAACGTTTTGGAGACAAGACTCCTATTATCGATCGGCCGATTGGCGAGGTACCTGGGCGGGTGAGGGCGGGGGAGTCTTGATGAATCAGGCTCCTCATACGATCGATCGCTATGTCTGGCTATGCGGTCGGCCTAGTCGGGTAACGGCCGTTTGCGACACCGTGTTGCACCAAATTGAAGTGGAAGACATAGCCAGCCTAATCCTGCATCACAGGAACGGCATTCAGGGGCACATTCATGTCAGTACCAACGAATGCCCGCCGCTGAACCGTCTGGAAGTTGCCTGCGACAAAGGTCGCGTTACGGCAGAGAATGGGGAAGTCACCATCCAAAAACTTGCCGGGTCTATCGCAGCAGAAACGGCTGCTGCCAAACCGCACTCGAACCGCCTTGCCTGCACGACGGAACGGCATCGCGAGCATTCATGGAACTGGTCGCCTGAATTGCTGCACCGATTTTACGATGATTTTGCAGCAACAATCTGGTCACAGGGAAAGACCGAAGTGACTGCTGAACAGGGGCGGGATGTTGTTGATATTATCAATGCCGCTCATTTGAGTGAATGGAAGCAAATCCATATAAACTTACCCGTTGCAACGGACGAGTTCGAATTGTTCCAGAAGACCATGCTGGAGAAAACGTCTCTTGAGTAGCGGCCTTCGAATCAAGGACAGTCTGAAATACCGTCCGGAAATCGACGGCCTAAGAGCAATCGCGGTCCTTGCCGTTGTATGTTTTCACTTTGATCTAGGCGCGGTTTCCGGTGGCTTCGTCGGCGTCGATATCTTCTTTGTAATTTCCGGCTTTCTCATATCATCGATTGTTTTGAACCAGATTGAATCCAGTCGTTTTTCGATTGCTGAATTCTATGCACGTCGTGCGCGGCGAATTCTACCAGCTCTGTCGGTGATGCTGTTAAGTGTGACTGGCGTAGGTTGGTTTCTGCTGTTACCACTAGCTTTCGAGCAATTGGGCAAATCGTTAGTCAGCGTCTGCCTGTTTTCGGCAAACATATACTTTTGGCGTACATTCGACTACTTCGGCCCATCCGCTGGGGAAACACCGCTGCTTCACTGCTGGTCACTGGCAGTTGAAGAACAATTCTACTTTATCATGCCACTCGTGCTGGTCGCCGTTTACTGGCTCTTTGGGAAGGCTGGACGACGTTCTCAACAAGTTGCGACCGTTCTAATCGCCTTGGCCTGGTTCGCCAGCATTATCTGCAGCCATATCTTACTGACCATGGGAAAACAACAGGCTGTTTTCTACCTGCTGCCAACGCGGGCTTGGGAACTGCTCACAGGAACATTGGTGGCTGTAATTCCTATTTCCTGGATTCCCGCCGCTCGATGGCGGCGTGAATTGCTGGCGATTGCGGGACTTGTCGCCATTCTGATCCCATGTTTCAGCTACGGTGAAGGGACGACATTCCCCGGTCTACTTGCCTTGCCGCCGTGTCTAGGGACAGCATTCATTATTGTCGCAACATCAAACCACGCTGACAGCAACACCTTCACCGGAAAACTGTTGGCGACCGCACCGATGGGAGGATGTGGATTAATCTCCTATTCCCTGTATCTTTGGCACTGGCCAATATGGATATTCGCCTTCTACTACGCCTTTGAGCCGCCTAGCATGGCCTTTCGCCTGTCGGCGTTCGTTTTGTCTCTGATCACGGGCTGGTTGTCCTGGAAGTTCGTTGAACAGCCGTTTCGTTCAAAAACATCCTCGCCTTCAGTACAACCTACTCTCCGCCTAGCTGCGGGGTCGATCGTTTTCTTGCTGGGAGTTGGCGCGTTCCTCATCGTGCAGGACGGTGTGCCCAACCGATTTTCGGATCGAGTGAACAAGATGCTGCACGTATCTGATCCCTGGGGCGATCAGTCACGCTACGAATTAGTGGTTGATGACATTCGAAGCGATCGGCTGATTCCGATTTCCGATCGTAAGGACGATCATGCAGACATCTTGCTGTGGGGAGACAGTCATGCTATTGCCTCGATGCCTGCGGTAGAAAAATTGTGTCGGGACAACGGCCTTTCGGCCGTAGCTGCGACACATTCTTCAACGCTGCCAATCATTGATTGGATCCAACCTGCATACAAAGTTGGTCTGGGTAAAGACGCGCCGCAATTTAATGCGGCCGTCCTGGAATACGTACGACGGCGCAAGGTCCGAAATGTATTGCTGGTGGCTGCATGGCAGGGCTGTGATAGTGATGAAGCAAGGACTGCTTTGCTTGCCACAGTCCGATCAATTGTCATGGCAGGCGCCAAGCCGTGGTTTGTGACTCAGGTCCCGCGTCACCCGAATCCAGTTCCAAAAGCTTTGGCACGCGTGACAATTTGGGGAGAATCGGAAACAACATACAGAGCGACGGAAACCCCACACCCATTGTACGGCCTACGTGGAGAGGAGAATAAATTTATAGCACAGCTTGTCGATGCTGGGGCTTCTGTTATCGAAGTTCGTTCTGCCTTCTGGGATCCCGTCTCCCAGTCCTATGCCATTTCTGCTGATGGTCGAGCTCTATATCATGATACCAACCACATTACGCCGTTTGCCGCCAGAAGTGTCCTAGCCAAAGTTCTGGAAGACGCAATGCGATCAGATTTGATGGAATCGAAAGACACAAACGAGATTCGCAATCCCCGAGACTATTAATTCAATGAAACTCGCGATCGTGGGTGCTGGCTTTGTGTCGGATATGTACGTCAAGACTTTAGGTAATCATCCGCACCTTAAGTTGGTTGCTGTACACGATCAGGATTCGGAACGCACAAGCCTGCATGCAAAGCGATGGAATGTGCAAGGCTTTAACAGTCTTGGTGAATTGCTGTCTGAATCGGGCGCTGAAATCATTCTGAATCTGACCAATCCTCGAAGTCACTTCGACGTTACTAAACAGTGTCTTGAAGCCGACAAGCACGTCTATTCCGAGAAGCCTCTGGGAATGGATGTTCAAGAAGCGAGACAGCTGGTGGATCTTGCCAAGGGTCGTGGACTGTTGCTGGGCGCTGCCCCTTGCAGTTGGTTGTCCGAAGCCGCTCAGACCATTCACAAGGCACTGCGGGACGGGCTGATCGGCAAAGTTCGCTTGGTGTATGCCAACTTTGATGATGGCCTGATTGCTCCGAAGATGAGCCCATGGACGTGGCAAAACGCAGCCGGAATCCATTGGCCTGCCAAGGATGAATTTGAGATTGGCTGTACTTATGAACATGCCGGTTACGTACTCACATGGCTGGCGTTGTTCTTTGGCCCTGCAAGAACGATCTCATCGTTTGCTTCGTGCCAGATACCAGACAAGGGCATCCCGGTCGACAGGATGGCACCGGATTTCACAGTCGGCTGCCTGACGTACAACGACAGTGTGGTGGCTCGAGTGACCTGCGGTTTGGTAGCTCCCAGAGACAAGTCACTGATGATTGTGGGTGATGACGGGATCATCTACACCGATACCGTTCGCAGTGATGTAGGCCCCGTTTACATTCAAAAGATCCCCACGGAAGGCAGATTGGGCGGAATTGAACGGCGACTCAATCGAGTCCGCAGTTGGCTGGAGGACAAGTTGCCGGTTGTGCTTTGGTCGGGCAGTGAATGGCAGTTTCGACGGAAACTTCCGCTCGTTAAGCCGGGCCCAAAAAACCTTGTCGGTCGTGGCAAGGCGGTTGACTTTCTGCGTGGACCGGCAGAGATGGCAGACGCCTTAGGCGAAAGCCGACCATGTGTCGTCTCAGCCGAACTCGGCTTGCATATCACTGAGATCGTAAATTCTTTACAGAACCCAACGCATTCCACCACTACGTTTGACACTGTTTTTTGAGAGATTCGGACTAAACGTCTCCCAAAAACATCGAAAAATATACTTGCCACTGCGAAGCACTCAAAGTGAATTCTTCGTTTCGTTTCGCGAATATCGATCAATGCAAACCATAATCTACCGGGCGCGGTGCCGTTTTACGGACGTTTTTTGCTAGCAATGGATACTGTTGGAGGACGAGTTTTCGGGCGGGTGACAGTGGGTAGAATCGTCAACTTTGATGGATCGATTCTAACCTCTCGGCAAGGACGCTGGTGTCATC
>JBGSJT010000555.1:0-32331 GCA_041741715.1 Pirellulaceae bacterium
CATTTTCCTGTCTTCAAATATTCCTGTCGCGCCTGTTGCAGGGGATGGAACACGACGACGTTAGCCCTCGCCCACCACTCCTTCAGCAGTTTGTGTCTGGCCGGCAGTGGTCAGACGCTCGACGACGGTGGTGCCGCAGCAATCGCTCCAGACATTGACGCTGGTGCGGAACATGTCGAGCACGCGATCGACGGCTAGGATGATTCCTTGATATTCGATCGGCAAATTGACAGCTTGCAAGACGATGACCATCATCACCAACCCCGCGTGCGGAATGCCAGCGGCTCCTACACTGGCCAGCAATGCGGTCAGGGCGATGATGGCCTGTTGAGCCAGTCCGAAATCTGAACCGTAGGCTAATTGCCCAATGAACAGTACCGCCACCGCTTCATACAAGGCGGTCCCGTCCATGTTGATGGTCGACCCCAATGGCAATACAAACGAACTCACGCGATTCGAAACGCCGGCTCGACTCTCGATGTTGTTGAGCGTTAGTGGCAGTGTGGCATTGCTGCTGGCGCTACTGAAGGCGGTCAACAGCGCGGGCATCATGGCGCGGAGCAAATCCCAGGGGCTGCGCCGCGCGATGCACCAGACGATCAAGGGGAGCGTCACGAAGGCATGAAAGCTCAAGCCCACTAAGACGGTCAACAGATACCAACCTAACGCGTAGAAGACGACGATACCTTGCGTGGCGGTGACGTAAATCATCAGCAAGAAGACTCCCCAAGGAGCCAAACGAATAATCGCGGTGGTCAGACGCATCATCACCGCAAAACTGTCGTTGGCCAACTCGCGAAAGCGTGCGAGCGTGGTCCCTCCAACGTGCAAGGTGAAAATACAAAACACGATCGTGAACGAAATCACCGACAGAAATGATGACTCCGCGATCGCGGCAACTGGATTGGTCGGGATCATGGTTTCAATCTGCGCCATCAGTACTTCCCCCATGCTTGACTGCGACACTTGAGCCTTGGCCACATCCAGTCGCAGTTCGGTGCCGATCCCCGGCCGGAAGATATTGGTCACGATAAGCCCGGTCGCTATGGCCAGCATGCTCGTCGCCAAGTAATAGCCGAGCGTCACTGAAAACATCTTGCCAAAGCCTTTGCCACTACCCAAGCCGAGTACCCCCGAGGCGAGCGAAGCGATGATCAGTGGCACTGAGACCATCTGCAACAGACGCAAGAAGAGTCCACCGATCCGCTTGCACAACTGCCCCACTTGTCGCGCATAGCTGGGTGCCAGTGCATAGATCTTAGCGGCCAGTGGAGATTCCTGGGCCAAGTCCTCGACAGTCAAAACGCAGTCAGTGGTCTTGCCAGTCGGATCGACCACGCGGCTCTGCTGCTGGCCATCGGTAAACCAGCGGATCTCAATCAAATCGCTCGAATCGCTGACCGTCGCCCGCTCGACTCCGACCGGTAGACCAGTGGTAAGTTCAGTGGTGCGTGTGCTGAGCCCCACATTGACGCTGACGCCGATGATCGCTCCCAGCAGCATCCCGATGAGAATCTGCCAATGCAGTTCGAGTTTCAATGCGTCTCTTTCCGTTGGCTCGAGATCTAACTCACAGTAACGTGACTACTGCTATACAACACTCAACGATAGATTGTAACGATGATTCCTCACTGGTTTTCCTCGTGGGATTCGATTTTAATGGTAACCGTCGAGTGCTCCATCTTTTTGACGCACATCTTTTTGTCGGAAAGTATTGTGGCTGAATGGGGGTGCCTGTCTACGGGACTCTAGTACCAGAAAACTTTACCTGCCCTGCAGCCCACGGCTAGCGCCTGAGGTTCACGACGAATCGACAGCAATTCAATTAAGAATCAAAACAATTTTTCGATAGGTAACTCACGATGAGCACACTGTTAATTTGCTTCGGCTCGCTGGCAACGTTGTTGTTGGCTTACTTTACGTATGGCAAATGGCTCAGTCTGAAGTTGTTTGAGCTATCCAACGATGCCCCCGTTCCCAGCCGAGCGTTGCGCGATGATCACGACTTTATCCCGACGCCGAAGAGCGTCATCTTTGGACACCACTTTACCAGCATCGCGGGGACAGGTCCGATCGTGGGCCCCGCCATAGCCGTCTTTTGGGGTTGGCTACCAGCCTTGATCTGGGTCGTGTTCGGTGCCATTCTAATTGGCGGCGTGCATGATATGGCGGCCTTGATTATCTCCATGCGCAATCGCGGCCAGACGATTGGCGAAATCGCGGGACGCATGATCTCGCCACGCGCCAAGATTCTTTTTCTGTCGATTTTGGCGCTGGCTCTGTGGATTGTGCTGGCCATCTTTGGTTTGGTCATCGCCAATATCTTCGCGTTTTATCCCGAGAGCGTGTTATCTGTCTGGATTGCTATGCCGGTGGCGATCGCTATTGGCCTGTGGTCGCATCGCGGCGGTCATTCATTGACCATTCCTTCGCTCCTCTCTTTGGTAACCTTGTATGGGGCAGTGGTGGTGGGCGTGTACTACTTCCCAATTGACTTGCAGCAGTGGCTCCCGGCGGGAAATGCGGAGACGCTGTGGAATCCAATCGTGATCTGGACCCTGCTGTTGCTCGCCTATTGTTTTGCCGCTTCGGTTCTCCCTGTTTGGTTGTTGTTGCAACCACGTGACCTAGTGAATAGTCAGCAATTGTATGTCGCCTTAGCGCTATTGGTGGTGGGTGTGCTGGTAGCCAGCCTCACCGGTGAAGCGGACTTGTTCGCATCCGCCGAGCCGATTTCGTCGTCAATTCCGGCCGACGCGCCACCCATCCTGCCATTCTTGTTCGTTACGATCGCCTGCGGTGCCTGTAGCGGTTTTCATTGCCTGGTCAGTTCTGGTACCAGCAGCAAACAAGTCGCCTGTGAACGCGATGCGCAGGTGGTTGGTTACGGCGCAATGCTCTTGGAGTCAGCTTTGGCGGTGATTGTAATTTTGGCATGCACGGCCGGCGTGGGGATGGGGGCCTTGCAAAAGTCGACAGTCATCTCAGCCACGAGTGGCGTTTCCTCGGTGGTCGATTACGAATTGGTAGTTGGCGCCGATGGTCAACCACTCAAGGGACGCGCTGCCTGGCGAAACTACTATCGCGCTGGAGAAGGAGGGGGGTGGGCAAACCAGAGCTTGCAAAAAAACCTCGCCGCCTTCATCGAAGGTGGGGCGAACTTCTTAACCGCGATTGGCATCCCTCTCAAGTTAGGAGTCGGTATCGTGGCGGTGTTGGTGGCTAGCTTCGCCGCTACCACGCTCGATACCGCCACGCGACTGCAGCGCTATGTTATTGCGGAATTGGGAGGGAGTATCGGTCTGCCGACTCGAAACAAATACGTGGCGACTTCGCTGGCGGTGGGTGTCGGCGGTGCCATTGCGATCTTTGCAGGTGATAAACCAGGCGCTGGAGGGCTGATGCTTTGGCCATTGTTCGGAGCGACCAACCAACTCCTGGCGGGGCTTGCCATGATCGTCGCCACGTTCTATCTATGGCGACGCAATAAGGCGATTGCTTTCCTGGCGATCCCAGCCTTGATGATGATGTTGGTTCCCGGTTGGGCTATGACCTACGACCTGTGGAATAATTGGATTCCGCAGGGCAAGTGGTTGCTGAGCAGCTTCGGGATTGGCATCTTGCTATTGCAGGTTTGGGTATTTGTCGAAGCGGCATTGGTATGGAGCAAGGCGCACGGGGTACTCGAGCCACAATTGCCGCCACTCCCTTCAGCACAAACATCGTCGAGCTGATATTGTTTACGCAACGTCAACTATGTCAGCTAGAGTTGATTGGCGAACTGCGCGTACTTTCCCTCCGCCAATCCATTCCAACTCTCGGGAACGGGAGCGGTGAAAGTCATCGTCTTGGCTGTTTGCGGGTGACGAAATTCGAGCGACCAAGCGTGTAGTGCCACTGGTGGATGTGCGTGCGTTTCACTGTTCGGCTCAGGTTGCAAGTCGAAAGCGAGCTTGGCACCGTAGGCTGTATCACCTAGTACCGGGAAGCCGCGTGAAGCGGCCTGTACGCGTATCTGATGCATGCGGCCCGTCTCGATCTGCACTAGTAGAAGACTGGTCCCTGCCTCACGCTGTAGGCACTCGACCGTGGCGAGGGCTTGTTTGGCCCCGTCGTTATCGACTGTGACTATCTCAGCCAGCGGTTGATCGGGAACTTTGCGCAAGTAATCTTCCCAGCGCTGAGGCAATTCAGGAAACTCCCCTTCAACCACGGCCAAATATTGTTTCACCACCTTGCGGCTTTGAAACTGCTCGCCAAAGCGTTTCAGTGCGCGCTGATTGCGGGCGATCAGCATGATGCCCGATGTGCCACGATCGAGTCGATGGGGGAGTCCCACGAAGGGTTGACCAACATGATTGTCGCGGGCTTTGAGTTGCTGTGTGAGCGCGCGTTGCAGACTCTCAATCTCGCCAGCCGCTTGACTGAAGAGTGCGGCAGGTTTATTGACCAACAGAAAGTGCGGCTCTTCGTAAACAATCGGGATCGTCAACAATTGAGAGCGCCAACAATCGAGATCAACAATAGGTATAAAAAAAACGAGGAGCCCCGGCCACGAGAACAATAAGGACGACGATTGTTCCCAGAGAGCTCCTCGTTAATGATCTTTGTAGTAAACCTAGCGTTGCGGTCAAGACGTTTTGCCAAAAAAGTTTTCAAAGTGCTCACCTGTTTTTGCGTACAGCGCAGCGCACAATACACAATCGTCACACCTAACCCACTCACCGTAGCGCGGACTCTCGAGCATGAATCAAGACGCACCACACATTCACTTTGTTACCGGACGATTGGCTGAACAGGCGGTGCGCGGAACCGTAGCTGAAGTCGCCGCGACGTTTCATTTCGAGTATTCGATCAGCGTGCTCCCCATCACTGTCGCGGCGTTGATAACACCCAAGTGGTTACTGCGGCATCTTCAAATTCCGACTCATGCGCAGCGCGTGATTCTGCCCGGACATCTACGCAGCGAACTGTCGAGCCTACAGCAATCATTGGGGGAGCATGTCGAGTGTGGACCGCGCGACATTCGCGATTTACCAACGTTTTTCGGGGGTAAACGCCAGCGTGCGGCCGACTATGGTGAGTACTCGATCGAAATCATCGCCGAGATCAATCACGCCGCGCGACTCACCCAAGATGAGTTATTGAGCGCAGCCCGAGAGCTATCGCGCACTGGCGCGAACATCATCGACTTGGGATGCACGCCCGGTCATCGCTGGTCACAAGTGGCCGCTGCTGTACGGTCTTTAGTCGATGAAAACTTTCGTGTCTCAATCGATTCATTCGACGTGTGGGAAGTTTCACACGCGTGCCAAGCTGGCGCTGAGTTGGTGTTGTCGGTCAACAGTTCCAACCGAGAAGCAGCCGTTGATTGGGGGACTCCGGTAGTGGTGATTCCCGATACTCCAGGTGACAAAAAAAATTTTGAGGAGACGCTAAATTTTTTGAGCAATCATGACATAGCGGTACGTTTGGATCCAATTCTCGAGCCGCTTGGTTGTGGCTTCACCGAGAGTCTACAGCGCTACATCGAGTGTCGTCGCGACCATCCCACCGCGCACATCATGATGGGCATCGGTAACATCACTGAACTGACCGACGCTGATTCGGCCGGGATCAACACGCTGTTGCTCGGGATCTGCCAAGAGCTAGGTATTCAATCGGTGCTTACAACACAAGTCATCAACTGGGCGCGATCAAGTGTGCGTGAATGCGATCTAGCGCGACGCCTGATGCACTTCGCCGTCAAACACCAGATCCCACCAAAGCACTTAGAGCCCGCGTTGGTGCTGCTACGCGATACGGAAGTCAAAACCTACTCCGACGAAGTGCTAGCGAATCTGGCAGCCAACATTCGCGACAACAACGTTCGCTTATTTGCCGGTCAGGGGAAAATTCAAGCTCTATCAGCGGGAGTACATATCGCCGACCAGGATGCATTTAAGGTCATGGAGCAATTGCTAGCCAGCAGCATGGGAGAATCGATCAACGTCGAACATGCGTTCTACCTGGGGTTCGAAATGGCCAAAGCGATGACTGCCAATATATTGGACAAGCATTACGAGCAGGATCAGCCGCTCGATTGGGGTTTTTTGACTCAAGCCGAACCACGTCATCGGCTCAAGCGCCGTCGCCGCCGCAAAGCCTAGGCCGACACCGTCGCGAGTATTTCATCTTTTTGCCGCACATGTTTTTGTCGGAAAACAATTGTCGTACTACGCCACAGTCATGTCATGCATGAGGCGTTTCGAGTACAAGTATGACCGAAAGTTAGAATTGCGGCCAATGACCTGCGTGGTAGGTCGGTATTGGTAGCGAAACAACCAGCCTTCAAACGCTCCGACAAAAACATGTGCGGCAAAAATATTACGCATCATGCGATAAATTACTGTCGTAGTGGACGAGGTTACGAGTCCCGAAGCGCGGGACAAGTAACCACGTCTCCTACTGATTGCGACACTTATTATCCGCACGATGCTAAAGAGAGCGGAGTTAGCTACAGCTTGTTCGCTTGTTGACGAAAGATGACGAAGGCGAGGTCGTCGGGCTTGCTGGGGCGACTAGCGGCTTCGGTGGCCATCCGCTGCGCAACTAGGGAGGTCAGCGTCGTAGCGGCAGTGGGTAAAGGACCCTTGCGGATCAATTGCACGATTTCGTCTTGCCGTAAATTGTCAAACAGCCCGTCGGAGCCAATGATCAACGTATCCTGCTTGTCCAGTTTTTTAGGGAGCCCCATGTCGATGTGCGAGTCCTCGGCACCGATTACGTTGGAGACCAGATGTCGATCCTCGTGTTGCATCGCGGCTTGTTCACTGAGCATCCCGGCTTCGACCGCGTAGCCGACGGGGGAGTGGGATTGGGTTTGCAATTTTATCTTGCCACGACTCCCAACCAGCAGCGCTTGGGAATCCCCCACATGAAAGGTGCGGATCACTCCTGCATTGATCTCAATGGCGATTAGCGTGGTGGCCGCACCGGTCCCCAGTTGCCGCACGCGCCCGATCGCGGTCTCAAACCCATCCAAGATTGGCGCGCGGAGATTACCCGGCTGGTCCCAATTGCTCAGTGATTCGGAAAGTGCTTCGATGGCCAACTGCGACGCCAACTGCCCGTTGGCTTGCCCCCCGCAACCGTCTGCGATAACCAGTACACCCGCTGTGTCACTCACGGGGAGCAGTGCAATAGCATCTTCATTGGGTGTTTGCTTTAGAGGATCACGACGCGTCATGAAGACCGCCGTTCCTCCAGCGAACTCGATAGTCTGAAAGGATTCGAGATGCTCATTGATGAGCATGATGGGCTGGCAGGGAATCGCGGTGATCACCGTGAATCTCCTAGATGCGTCGAACACCAGGGGCAATAGCTCCAATACTGCGGGAGCACTCCCCAGCCGCATTGTCGGCAGCTATGCGGCGAGCCTTCAATTTTCCATTTACGCTTGATCGACACGTGACACCATGGGCAGTAGCGCATAAACGGCATCAGTTTCTTGCGCGAACACTTCTTATTGGAGCACCGAGCGGTATAGCGTTTGTCGGGATACTGTCGTGTGGTGGCGACTTCAAATCCAACGCCGTAGCACCATGGGCAATAGGGCCAGTCGCATTTCAACCCCCGTTGGCACCGAGGACAGTAGACGGGATAGTTGGTGTTGCACGGGTTCTTCTGACGATCGTCACCGCACCAGGGACAGGCAATCATCGTCTCAGCCACTGGCCCCTTGCACTTGCGGCACGAACAGGTGGTTCCCAGCGACGTACCAAAGGTAGATTGAAACTCTTTGCGGCGGAGTTGCTGCCAGCTTTGTCCACGGCCGGACAAGGGGCGTTTGGTTTTCGGTTTGGTGACCACTCGCAACGGTTGTTTGATGCGACTAAAGCTGGTGAGCATCTCCTCCGCGTTGCAAAACCGCTTGGAGGCATCCACCTCCAGCGCTTTGCGGATCAGGCTTACCACCGATTCACTGACGCGCTCGCTCAACCGCTCATAACCCGCCAGCGGCCAAGTGTAGGGCCACTCAGGGAGCACACCAGCCAACATGCGATACATCACGATCCCCAACGAGAAGACGTCGGAGCGAAACGAGGGTCTCCCCATCGCCTGCTCGGGGGCCACATATCCGAGTGTCCCACCCCCTGAGCCGTGCAACGTGCGATGAGCTATTTTGGCTATTCCGAAATCGGTCAGCAACAGTTGATTGTTCGGAAAGATCAGCAGGTTATCGGGCTTGATATCGCAGTGGATAATCTTCCGCTCGTGCGCGTAGGCCGCCGCCCGCAACATCTGTCCAGAGAAATCGATGGCGGTCTGAGTCGCCAGTCGCTTCTGCAGGCGATCCTCCAGTGACGATTCGCTGAGCGGTGTCACGATAACGAACTTGCCATCAATGAAGTCGGCGTACTTGAGCGGGAGAATGTTGGGATGCGCCAACTTGGCCGCCAGTCGAGCCTCATGTCGGAAGCAGGCCATCGACGTTTCGTCGACCAAGTGGGGATGGGGTATCTTGAGGGCTACGCGGACCCCTTCGATGGTATCCGCCGCTTGATACACCGAAGCGAAGCCGCCTTCCGCGATTCGCCGCTCGATCAAATACTTTCCGAACCGCTGACGAGCACGAAGCATAGAGTTTTTGAATCTTCTACCGTGAAACCCGATGTTGAACGAAGTCTATTTTTGAGCTTGCATTGCCGAACAGTCTGCGCAGGTTGTACTCCCCAACCTCCCTAAATCTTCCGCACGATTTTTTATCGGCACAATCGCCAGTGGACGCCCCAAATTTCCAACAGGAATGCTCCTTATAAGTCTAAGCTAAAATACTCGAAGTGTTTCCCTTTGCTTGCAAAAATGGCGAGACAATTTTTGCAGGTGACTGATGATTCGTTGGACCACACTGCTTTGGGCGACAATATTAGCTCGACGCGCCAGCGAGTGGGTCGAGAACATTCAGACGCAATCCTGTTGAGAACCTCAGTCGCTAGTGCAAGAAACCTAAAGTTCCGTCCGGTATGTGCGGCCCGCAAGCACAACCGCATACAATAACTTGGGCTGGATAGCGAGACGCCGACGGTCCGCGTTTCAGAAACCATCCGTCAAAAACGAGTCTCACTTGGCGGCTACGATGTACAACACAAACCAGAAGGAACTCAAGGTTTCTATCGCTAGCCGTGGAGCATCTGTTCGCGATGCCTACTCTTCGCGTTTAAGGAAGCCGACGCTGGTTTGAAAATACTTGCGGCGGCGCGACTGGACGGTATTACCCAATTCTGATTGCTGTTCCTTCAGATCCTCCAGATTGGCTACGCACAGGCGGCAGCCGATCTGATCCAAGTGGAAGTGGACATAGCTGTGCCGCTCCTCTTCCAAAGTGCCGAGTAAATAGCTTCCCAAATGGGAGCGCGTCGGGCAACTCAGTCGGTGGCGACGCCAGATCTCTCCCAGTCCATGTACCCCCGCTTCACGCTGGCCAGCCAGGGCGATCAATCGTTCCCGTAGTTCGGCGTCGCCGCGCAGTTGTTGTTCGACGGCCGACATCGACCCCGTCGGGAGCGCTTCGTCCAGATAGGCCTGCAACTGTTGATCACTGAAAGGGTTTGTCATGGGATTCTAACCGCCGGCAGCGTGCTGGAGGCTGATTTCCTCGTAGGGCTGCACGACCACGAAGCCATCGCCGTCGAACTCCATTTGAATCGATTCGCCGCTACCGCGTCCGAAGAAGCTCTTGAGAGAGACATCGGTCTTAAAGGCTGGCGTCAGATTGCCGGACCAAGCGATGGTAGCGTTGGGATCGGTTCGCACCGGGGCTCCCGGCTTGACCAGCAAGGTGATCGGTTCGAAGTGAGTGGTGATTGCGATCAGACCAGATCCGCTGAGTCGGACGTTGAAGAAGCCACCGGAGACGACGGCAGCCAGCTTGCGCATCATCTTGATTTCCCATTTGACGGTTGGCTCGAGGGCCAGCAGGTCGCTACCGTTGACGAAGATGGAATCCCCTTCCAGTCTCAGGATCTTGATGGTTTTGCCACTATCGGCCAGATAAAGTCGGCCACGCCCTTCGGCTTTGGTCAGCTTGGCACCTTCGCCGGTGACGCTGCGTTTGAGTAGCGACCCGAGCCCCTGATCGAGCAGCCCTTCGCGAGTAAACTTGATCTGGCCCACGTAGGCCACCATTGCCCCAGCTTTCATCCAGACCATCGAGTCGAGGTTGACCTCGAGCATGCGATCGTTTTCCAGTTGAAAATAGTCCCGAGCCGAGTCGTCCTGTGCGGTCTCGCGGATAAATTCCTCAATTGTGAAGCGGCCCATCTGCGTCCTTTAATTCCTAGCGAGTTTTAACCAATGCGCCCGCGCATTTCTTCGTGAACCTCGGGCGCTAGCCGTGGACGGAACCGCAACTTGAGCCCACGGCTAGCGCCTGAGGTTCACTAAATGGGGCGCAGAGCACTTGTGTATACACCATTTCGCCTCGAAAGTGGTGCCGCCTGACTAGAGATTTGTCAATTTGGCAGCAAGTGATTTGTACCCAGTTAGGTTTCGCATTTTGCTCGCGAATCCATGGAATCCCGCGCGCTTTGCCAGGCATATGCACTGTGGCACACGTTTTGCTTGAGGTTCGGGCAACACAAATTTTATGCCTTTTTGACCGAGGGGCCCGACCGGGACTCATCGGGTCGGCGGGGCTAACGGCTTACCGCATTACACCCCCTTACGCGTAACCCTATCTAGTGGAGGAGTGCCGCACATGGCGACGGCTACGAAGAAAAAAGAATCGACAAACGTCAAGCTACAACCGCTTGGAGACAAGATTGTTGTCAAGCGAGCTGAGTCTGAGGACCGGACCGAAGGGGGCATCTACCTCCCAGACAGCGCCAAGAACAAACCCACACGTGGCACGGTGGTCAGTGTTGGCGACGGACGGTTGCTCGAAGATGGCAACCGCGGAGAAATGCAGGTCAAGGCTGGCGATCGCGTGTTGTTCACCAGTTACGCTGGCGAAAATATCGAAATTGGCGACCTGGAGTACGTGTTGATGAGCGAAGGCGAAGTTCTCGCCATCCTCGAATAGTCCCCCCCTCGCCCAGAATTCACGCTTACACATTTTTATCATTACGGAGTTTTCAACTCATGCCAAAGATCATCGCTTTTGATCAAGAAGCACGCGAAGCCATTCGCCGCGGCGTCAGTAAACTGGCGCGGGCCGTCAAAGTTACCCTGGGTCCTAAGGGACGCAACGTCATTCTCCAAAAGAGCTTTGGTAGCCCCACCGTTACCAAGGACGGCGTAACCGTCGCCAAGGAAATTGACCTCGAGGACCCCTACGAAAACATTGGTGCCCGCATGGTCCGCGAAGTGGCCAGCAAGACCAGCGACGTGGCTGGTGACGGCACCACTACCGCCACCGTCATGGCTGAAGCTATCTTCAACGAAGGTCTCAAGTCAGTTGTCGCTGGGGTCAATCCGATCCAAATGAAGATGGGGATGGAAAAGGCGGTTGCCGACATCACCGAAAAACTGCACAAGATGTCGATCAAGATCCGCGAAAAATCGGAAATGGCCAACGTCGCCAGCATCGCTGCCAATAACGATCGTGAGATCGGCGAGTTACTTGCCGATGCGATGGAAAAAGTTGGCAAAGATGGCGTCGTCACCGTCGACGAAGGTAAGAGCCTGCACACCGAACTGGAATTCGTCGAAGGGATGCAGTTCGATCGCGGTTACCTCTCCCCCTACTTCGTCAGCGACATGGCGAGCATGGAAGCTGTGCTCGAAGAACCCTACATCCTGGTCTTCGAAAAGAAGATTTCAAACATCAAGGACTTGGTCCCTGTCCTCGAACAAGTTGTACAGCAAGGTAAGCCACTCTTGATCGTGGCGGAAGATGTTGACGGCGAAGCTCTGGCTACGCTGGTTATCAATCGTCTGCGTGGCACGCTCAACGTGTGTGCCGTCAAGGCGCCAGGCTATGGCGACCGCCGCAAGGCCATGATGGAAGACATCGCCATCCTGACTGGTGGCACGGCTATCTTCGAAGCCCTCGGCACTAAGCTCGAATCGGTTGGGCTTGCCGAGTTGGGTCGCGCCAAGAAGGTGATCATCGACAAAGACAACACCACCATCATCGAAGGTGCTGGCAAGAGCGGTGACATCAAGGCGCGCATCGATCAGATTCGCCGCGAGATCGAGAATACCTCTAGCGACTATGATCGCGAGAAGCTCGACGAGCGTCTAGCCAAGTTGGCTGGCGGTGTGGCCAAGGTCAACGTCGGTGCGGCCACCGAGAGCGAGATGAAAGAAAAGAAGGCTCGCGTTGAAGACGCCCTGCACGCAACCCGCGCCGCTGTCGAAGAAGGCATTCTTCCCGGTGGTGGAGTCGCACTGCTCCGCGCCAGCTCTTCTGTGAAAGCGGACGAGTCTCTGAGCCATGATGAGAAGGTGGGCTACAATATCATCCTTCGCTCCTGCCGCGCACCGCTGACAATGATCAGCGAAAACGCTGGCAAAGATGGCGGTATCGTCTGCGAAAAAGTGTCCGAGCAAAAGGGCAATATGGGCTACAACGCCCTCACCGACGTCTACGAAGACTTGGTTAAGGCCGGCGTAATTGACCCCACGAAGGTCACTCGTACTGCGCTGGCCAATGCTTCCAGCGTTGCCACGCTACTGTTGACCAGTGACGCACTGATCGCAGAGAAGCCCAAGAAGGAAAAGGGCGGCAAGGGTCACAGCGGAGACCACGACATGTACTAGTCCACGACTAGTCTTGCAAAAACTAAAACGGCACGCTTTGCAGCGTGCCGTTTTTTTTGTGAACTTCAGACGCTCGATTTGGTTATCTACGCGGTATCGCCAGCCATGATTTCCGTCCGAGCTTGTCGCCCAGAGTTATCGCCTGAGGTTCTCTTCCAATCGACACTATTTTATTTTTTTGCCGCACATTTTTTTGTCGCAACCTCTTACGCGAATCAAAGCCTGTGCTCCAGCGTAGCGTGGAATCGGCATACTATTTCGCGACGACAAAAAGAGGTGCGGCAAAAAGATGATGAAAACGAGCGACTTTCAGTTATAGGGGCTTTTAGCCCCCCAGGCGCTTGGGGCGACCGATTCCGCCGTGCAACTGTCCATCGTCTCCTTCTTCCAGTGTCGTGCCGAGGATGATATCAAAGTCGGCCACTAGTTCGCCGATCTTTGATCCAGCCAGCGGCTTGAAGTCGGCCATCACCGTGTCGCGTCCCCGAGGATCGGTGATGGTGCGGAAAACTCCATCTTTTTCGTTCTGCGGATGTCCTTTAACTAGCAACTGCGTCGTGAAAATGCGGTGACCATTTTGACTAATCCCGAAATGAATATGCGGTGTGCGGCCTGGATAAGCGACAGGCTTAATGGTGCGGAAGTAGTACTGCCCCTTGGCATCAGTTAAGAATCGGCCGTAGCCCTGAAAGTTGGTGTCACGTTTTTCACTGTTGCTGGTCCCCGAATGCAGGTAGGCACCCTGATTGTCAACTTGCCAAATCTCTACAAAGGCGTTGCGGATCGGCTCCCCGGCACGACTGAGCAGACGCCCCGACAGATGCGTAATCTCCCCTACGGCGGGAGTAATAGAATCGTTGAGGATCAGCAAATCGTTATCGGTGTCCAATGGTAGTTTATCTGGATAGAAGGGACCTTCCGTCAAGGCAGACGTCGCCAGTAGTTCTTCGGCGAACAAGCCGCGTGTACTGAAGAAGGCGGCTGCTCCTGCAGCGGTCTGAATGAGCTGGCGACGAGTTGCATGGTGATTGGACGGCATGATCTGCTCCTAAATGAAATAGTTGGAACTGAGATAAAGGGGTTCTTAATTGTCACTGACCGCTCCGTCGGTCAGTCGTTTTTCTGTTACCTCCGTTGCTCACTAGCAACCTGCCACATTGAGTTGACAAGCACTGTTGGCTAGCACTGTTGGCTAGTTGCAAAAGCAATCGACCGACGGAGCGATCCACGACTCTATGACATACTATGCTAACCAACACCAGCCAAAGTCTGCGGTTTCGCCGAGCACTGGAGCGAACAAGCGGTTTGGATCATAATAGCAGAACCCACTTAGCATCGTACGGAAAATAACTGTCGTAGCTACGTTCGCCAGAACGTCGATTCCCTGCGGTCTGGCGACCGCAGCTACGTTTAAGTTCGGACAGTTATTTCCCGCACGATGCTTAGCAAGTGCTCCCCTTCCTTCTGGCCCCCCCTTTCTATGTTCCGTCCCACCCTTCAACTTTGGACTGTGATGATTGTCCTCTGTCTCCACAGCTTGGGGTTGAGTGGTAGTCTCATCGTTGCTTGCGCGCAGGAAGGACGCTTCCTATCCCCTGAATTCAAGCAGATGGCAGACCCAGGACGCATCGGTCGCCTGCTAGCCCCAGTCCCCCCACCACGTAGGCTGCCTGCGGCTCAGCTACGTCCTGCCGGTGGTGGTCAAGTTCGACTGTCGATTTCTGTCCGAAGTAGAATTGCCGAAGAGCCAAGATTCGTCATCGCGTTTCGCGTAGCCGAACATGAGGATGAGCTGCCGACAGACTTCGAGACACCCGAGGAAATTGTCCGCTACTTCACGCTGAACGCAGAGCAGGAGATTAATGACATCGACCGGTTATGCCCACTCAGCGATAAACTACGATCAAAGTTAAAGTTGGCCGCCATGGGAGATATGAGTCGTTTAACACGCGAGTTGCGCGAGTTGAAAGGCAAATATGCGCATAGTTTCGTGCCCAATCAAGTTGACATGGCTGCTGTCTCTAATGAACTAGTAGAGATCAACGCAAACTTGGTTCAAAATGTGCGCCGCAACGGTTCGATGTTCAGCATGGTCTTGACTAATGTTTTATCGCCGGAACAATCCAGCGCTTTGGTAGCTGCGCAGTTTAATCAGCAGTTTGATCATTGGGGACTGAAGTTATCTGCTGAGCAGCGTGGACAGCTCCTGGAGCTGATGGTGACTCAAAGTGGTCGTTTAGTCGATCCCATACTATTGTGGGACACGCCACATTGTGTGGCCTTGGTACATAGCCTCGATCACGGCCAGTTAGAGACGTTTCTTGAACCGCCACAGCTCGAAGCCATCGATCGCTTGCGAGAACTGCCGAGGCGACTTGTATTTCGTTGAGCATCGTGCGCAAGTGCTGTCCGATTAGCGTTGGACGAGGCGTTGCGATTCTTCTCCGACAATACGCCGCAGGCGATCGGAGATCCGCTGTTGGTGAGAAGCTGCCGTCGTATTTTGACCGGCTGCCAAGTCAGGAGGACCGGCAGATTTGAGAGGGTTTTGTTCTGAAGTGGAGGGCTGTTCAGCCGTACTACTGACTTTGGAAATCAGGCGACAGATCGCGCCATCGTGCAGATAGACGCGGTTTCGCCCACCCAATTTAGCGGCATATAAGGCTTCGTCCGAGCGACGGACGAGTTTCCCGATCTTGTCGTCGGCTTCGATCTGTGCGGCTCCGGCGCTGAGCGTTACTGAGATCACTTGGGAATCATGAGTCACCTTGACGCCACCGACAACTTGACGGAGCTTGTCGAGCGCGGCGGCGGTACTTTCGGCGGACGCCTTCGAGAGCACCGCGAACTCCTCACCACCGTAACGGGCCACGCAGACGGCATCTCCCAGCTCTGTCTGCAGCGTTTGTGCAATCTTCGTGAGTACCGCATCGCCTGCCGGGTGGCCGTACGTGTCATTGATCCGTTTGAAGTGATCGATATCAATCAGCCCCAAAGAAAATGACTGTCCCTTGTTCGACCAGTCAGAAAACAACTCATCCACGGCCTTGTCGAACGCGCGGCGATTAAACAGGCCAGTGAGACCGTCGGTGCGCGCTTCGGCCAAGTAGCTGGAGATCTGATCGGTTTGCACATCCAGCTTCTGTTCGGCATTTTCCAAGCGAGATTGTAATTGGCGATTGGCCTGCATGATCTCCGACAGCGTGGACAATAACTCCTCGCGTTGCGGCGCGTCATTGCTGCGAAACTTCTGGTCGATGGCGGTTATTTGCGATTGATAGCGGCTGACATCCACCGAATAGTCGCTGGTCCAACTTGAAAGATTCTGCAGGAAAGAAAGAAATTTCTGGCGATCGATCGTGTCTGCGGGAACCGACTTACGCCCCAGCCAATACCCGAGCAGCAGCCCCAGCACCAGCAAACTAGTGCCGACGGCTAGACCGAGTAGAAATATATGAGTATTGGCGGGCACCGGGTGCTCCTAAATTCACATGCAAATCAACAACCCGTCGATCCGGGTGGGACGAAAATACAAATGATTAGCGCAGCACAGTGGTGGGTGGATCGGCATAAATCGCCTCATCCACATGGCTGGGAGAATCATTGCGTGAAATAATCACAATCCCCCCAGGGCTAATCGCAAATCCACGGCGGCGGTCCTGTTCCAAGTCGTAGCCGATCTCCATCTCCGCGGGAATGCTAACCTCTTTATCGATGATTGCGCGCCGAATTCTTGCGTGTCGTCCGATATTCACTCCCTGGAAAACGATACTTTCTTCCACGGAGGCATAACTGTTCACCCTCACATTGGAGCTAATCACGCTCCGTTTGACGCGGCCACCACTTAAAATTGTCCCTGGGCAGACGATGCTATCAATGGCTTGGCCACAACGCTCCAAGTTACCATCGCTCCCGAACACGAACTTGGGAGGGGGCAAATTGGGCTGCAGGGTGCGGATCGGCCAATTCTGATCGTAAAGATTGAGTAGCGGATCGACGGTAATCAAATCCATGTTGGCTTCGTAGTAGGCATCAATGGTTCCCACGTCGCGCCAATAAGCCTGCCGTTTGCGATTCTCATCACGGAACGGAAAGGCGAAAACCCGGTGGCTATCGATGATGGAGGGGATAATGTTTTTTCCAAAGTCGTGAGAGCTCCCTGGTTCAGTGGCATCACGACAAAGTTGTTCGAATAAGAATCTGGCGGTGAAGATATAGATGCCCATGGAGGCGAAACAGTTTTGGTCATCGCCGGGCATCGTCATCGGTTCGGTCGGTTTTTCTTGGAAGCCGGTAATGCGATTCTGTTGATCGACTTGAATAACGCCAAACTGCTTGGCCTCCTCGCGACTAACCGTCAGGGCACCCACCGTCAAATCGGCTTCCATTTCCTTGTGGAAGTGGAGCATCGACATGTAGTTCATTTTGTAGATGTGATCGCCGGCCAAGATCATCACATACTCGGGGCGATCTTTCTCGATGACAAAGATGTTTTGGTAGACGGCGTCGGCGGTTCCCTGGTACCACTGTTCGTCGATACGCTGTTGCGGAGGCACGACATCTAGGAACTCACCCAACTCGGCACAAAAGTACTGACGCCACCCCAGATTGATATGTCGATCGAGGCTCAGAGCTTTATATTGAGTTAGCACTAGCAGCCGACGCAGCCCCGAGTTGATCGCGTTGGAGAGGACAAAGTCGATGATGCGATAATTGCCACCGAAGGGAACCGCTGGCTTGGCGCGGTCTAGGGTCAGGGGCTCCAGTCGCGTTCCTTTGCCACCGGCCAGTACGACTGCTGTTGTATTTCGCAGCATGGTTTAATTCTTAGGGAGAGGTAGGACTCAGGGAGAGTTGTTCCAGAGTGAACATCATGTTGTACATGCAGCATACCATTTTTTCGTGTGGGCGAGAATCTCGAAGTTGTCGAATGGGCTCAGCGACGAGTGAACCTCAGGCGCTAGCCGTGGGCATCCTCAGATGCTAAGTGCGTAAGACTGAGCCCACGACTAGCACCTGAGGTTCACTCGTCGACTTCAAGACCACTTTCTCAACCATGACTCGAAAAACAGTAGATTCCACAGGCGATAGCCCTGATTGACTTGACCACTCATGTGCTCATCAACAAGCCGCTGCAACACGTCGGGACGAAAGTACTGGTGGCACCGCGCGTCAGTTCCCAATAATCGGCTCTCCGTGACAGCCCGCAACTCCTTCTGAAACCAACTGCCGAGCGGAACGCCGAAACCCATCTTCTTGCGCGTCCAAATCTGACGCGGAAGCAAGCGATCGAAGGCCGTTCGCAACAGACGCTTCCCCACTCCGCGTCGGTACTTCACGTGACTGGGGAGACCAGCGGCGAACTCGACCAAGCGATAGTCGAGAAACGGTTGCCGACACTCCAGCCCATGAGCCATGGAGGCAATGTCCACTTTCGTCATCAAATCGCAAGGTAAATACGTCACCAGGTCAGACAGCGATGCGCGAGTGATAATGTCCCGTGGTGCCAATGCGTTCCAGGCCGACTCAAGAAACTCGAACGGATCTTCGTCCGGTAATTGTTCCAGGAAATCCTGTCGATACAGATCACCACGCAGCCGCTCGGGGAAAATTTGTATCCAATTCATGTACCGCCGCGCCAAGGGCTGGTGCAGTGCTTCCCCAAAGCGTTGAAGTCGTCGCACGAAAGAACGTTTTCGATTCGATGCGGGCAAACCCTGAATGAAACGACTCCCTAGCACCGGCCCAGCCAAGCGATCAATCCAGCGGCTGAGCGACAGGGCGCGGTAACGCTCATAACCCGCGAACAATTCGTCACCACCGTCGCCAGTCAACGCCACCGTCACATGCTGCCGCGTCCATTGACAGAGATACCAAGTCGGAATGGCTGAGCTATCGCCGAACGGTTCGTCGTAGTGGTAGACCAATTGATCGAGTATCGAGACCGCGTCGGGTTTTACTTGATATTCGCGATGCTCGGTTCGCACCCAGGCCGCCACTTGTCGCGCGAACTTGGTCTCATCAAAGTCCGCCTCGCGAAAACCGATACTGAAAGTATTGAGCGGCTGATCCAATTGCGCTTGCGATAAGGCTACGATCAACGATGAATCGATCCCACCCGACAGAAAAGCTCCCAGTGGCACGTCGCTCCGTAGCCGCAAGCGAATCGAATCACGCAGCAATTCGTCGAGCTGACTAGCGGCGGTGTTGGCGTCGACCTCGTGTTCTTGTTTCCAATCGATGCGCCAATAATTGCGGACATCGATTTTCGAATCGCGAATGACCGCCACATGGCCAGGGGGAAGTTTATTGGACGATTGGTAGATCGAATTGGGATGCGGGACATACTGATAAGTCAGGAATTGATCGATGGCCGCAGGAGAGAGTTCGCGTGCGAACGTCGGTGCGGCGGCCAGCGCCTTCAGCTCGCTCCCAAACAGCAACTGACCATTGCGAAACTGATAGAACAGGGGCTTCTTTCCTAAGCGATCGCGGGCCAGCACGAGTTGCTTGCGATTGCGATCCCAGAGTGCGATCGAAAACATGCCGTTGAGGTGTTCAAAGCACTCTGTCCCCAAATCTTCATAGAGATGCACGATCGTTTCCGAATCACTGTCAGTGCGAAAACGATGTCCAGAGCCCTCGAGTCGGTGACGCAATTCTCGATAGTTGTAGATCTCACCATTGAAGACCAACCACACCGAGCCATCTTCGTTGCTGAGTGGTTGATGGCCACCCGACAAATCAATGATCGACAAACGGCGGAAGCCCAATGCCACGCCAGGTGTCACACCCGCCGCATCATGAGCCAGAGCCTCGTGGTGCCAGCCTCGGTCATCCGGTCCACGATGCACCAACGAATCGGTCATCGCGTCGAGCGTGTCGCGGCTTATTGCCTGCGATTCGTCAAACCAAAGTCCTCCAGCGATGCCGCACATAGGCTAAGTGAGTTCCCGTCATGGAGTCAGTTCGAGTGAGTTGGGTTGCCAATTGGAAATCGCCAAATTGAAATTCGGCTCCAAGCCATCAACAAATTCGATTATAACATGAAGCGAGTTGATAATTTTGCAAGCCCACTCGCGAACCACTACTAGCTTAGGAAAGCGATTTCATGATGAAGAAACAATGCACGGCACTCAGACTACACTCGCCACATTTACTGGTTCTACTGTGGTCGGCCGTGCTTGGGACTGCACTATTAGGTGCGGTCAGTCCACCGGTTCATGCTCAAACGACAACAGTCGAGACTCCAGCAGCGGTTCCGGAAGTACCGGGCGACCTGGATTTCGATATGGATACCGCTGAGTTCGAAAACTTCGGCGATGAGGGCTTTGTTGTCGAAGAACCACTCGACCCAACAACAGGTGCGGCGATCACAGCAATCCAAGTGGTTATTGGCCTAGCTGTCGTCTTTGGTCTACTGTGGCTCGTCCGCAGAATCTTTAGCGGCAAACGGACGAGCTAAACGCTCATTGCACATCATGACCAATATCAGCTCGACGCGCCAGCCAGTGGGTCGTCGGTTTTGTCGAGGTTCATTCTACTAAACATGGTAATACGGCGACCCACTGGCTAGCGCGTCGAGCTGATATTAGCGTGTAACCTCACCTTGGGCGCTGGCTGTGGCGGTGAAGGCGGTCGCACGTTCGGTAATTGAGAATTCGGCCCAGATCGGTAAGTGGTCTGAGATGCGCTCTACATCAGCCAATTGCAAACGAAACATCTGCTCCAAGTCGATCACCCCTGCGCGGCCAGTGAATTCACGCGTCGTCTGGCGGTCGGCCAAGATATTGTCGAGCGTTTTGTTCTTGCGCGTGTTCGTCGGTACATCAACGATCAGCGGCGCAAAACCAGGGATTCGTCCCAACTTCTGGAACTTGCTGGGGGCGGCATTCAGGTCACCCAACAGCAGCACATCGTCTTCTGGGTATTCAAACTGTCGAACGTTGACGTACACATCCGCCAACACATCCAATTCGTACGCAATTTCGTCCGGGTCAGTGTGCATGTTGATCAGCGTAAAACTGAACGGTTGATTGCCGACTGTCTCAAAGCGTCCGACGAACGGTTCGCGATGCAGGATATCCGCATCATCTTGGACTGGATAGCAGAACTGCGGTCCGCCGTGAATTCGCGTCGTGTCATACACGAAAGCGTATTGTTCGTAGTAACCGCTCGCTTCGCGCCCGATTCGCGGACTGATCGTGTACGAATAGTTAACGCCACCGCGATTGATCAGTTCGACCAGCGTTGGCAAAGTGCGTTGGTCTAGACTGGTGATCTCTTGCAGCGCGATGACATCGAAACGCCGTATGATCTCCGCAAACTTATCCATGACCCAAGGCTGCCCCAGTTTACTTGGACCGAGGCGTTGGATGTTGAAGCTACCGACCAGGATCGTGGAGGGAGTGCGCTCGGGAATGATCCCCAGCCCGCTACCACCCATCGCCCCAACACTGGTTAAACTGCCTCCCACCGGATCGACCGTTGGCGAGACCGAAGTGAACTGGCTATCTTCCTCCAGGGGAGCTTGCATTGTATTCGGATCACAGCCTAGGTAGCCTCCCAAGCCAATCAGTAGTAGGACCATCATCGGGTAAAATGGTATTGAGCGCACCCAATCGCCTCCTTGCTTTTGGGAAATCGGTTTGTTCAGTCGGCTTACGAACTAAAAGGGGTCAGACACCCTTTGGGTTGGTCTCTAATGCCACGATCGCGAGCCGTTTTAATCTGGGATCGGGACTCTCTGACGCCTGCTTGAGAGCTTCGAGTGATTCGGTACTCAGCTCAGGTATAGAACCCAACGCCAACGCCGCTTGTTGTCGGGCCGAGATTTCAGCATGCGTGCGCAAGCAGTTGGCGATGGCAGCTTGGTGCTGCGAAGCTGATTCAGCTAACTTTGTCAGCAGTCGACAAGCGGCAGCGGCAACCGGGGCGCTGCCATCTAGGCACTTCTCCGCCACGCCGCTGGCCCATTCTGTAGGCAGAGTTTCAATGGTTTGCAGCGCATCGCTGGCCCAGGCGCGAACTTCTTCGTCGCCATCGTTTAAGCTCTCCAGCAATTCCAAAACATGTTTGTCCGCCGATTCTTCTCCAGCGGCCACGCGTTGCAATTGCTCTAACGACAAGGTGGATGTGTTGACTAGTGACATCGTTTCAAAAACTCCTCGCCGTTAACTCTCGAATCTTTCTCTTCATCGGCAATAGGAGATCTCCCACTCCGACGCAAGTGCAATCCGCGTACGTCAGGCTTTCACTCCATTCCAAAATGCTGATGACACTCGCGTCTATTTCTGATACGACCCAACCGGCTTTTGTAGATACTGAATCAGTAGACACCATACTTCTAGTTAACACCCTCGATTGATTTTTCAGTGCTGTACTTCCGCTGCCACGCTCTAACTGCGTTCCTCGTCGTGCTACTGAGCGATCCCGCCAGCAGTCAATTACCCCCTCCGCCTATTGAGCAAGCACTCCCCAACGATGCGCTCATCGCATTGGGTCGCAACGATGCCAGCCTCCATGACATGGCGGTGGTTAGTGAAGACCGATTGGTGGCCGTGGGAGATCGCGGCGTGATTCTGATCAGCAGCAATAGTGGCCGCAGTTGGGAGCCGAGCCAGAGTCCCACCACGAGCAATCTGCGCAGTGTACGTTTCTCACCCCAGGGCTTTGGCCTCATCGTCGGTGGATGGATAGGAAGCAATACCTCTACCAGCCACGCGACTGTACTGCATTCGCTCACCGGTGGGAAAACATGGACCGTTGTCGCGACTCCCGATCTGCCGCGCTTGATTGGGCTGCAGATCGAAGGCGATCGCTGCATCGCTTGGGGTGACTACAGTCCCAAGTGGCGCACTTCCGTATTCGAGAGCGTTGACGGCGGGTTGACTTGGCACGGCACGGCCGCGACGCTGGGGCATGCGACCGCCGCCGGCATATCCGCGAAGGGTCAGTTCGTGGCCATCGACCAATTGGGGCGTAGCCATTTCGGCACCATAGCAGCCTCGGAATCAGCAGCGGTTCACGAGAAATCGTTTTCGAATATCGCTCAAAGCGACAAACCGATCCAGGCAGTCCATCACACCGGTCAGAGATGGTTGGCCTGCGGCGCTCAAGGAGAACTGATTGTCAGCAGCGATGCGCGCGAGTGGACCGATGTCCAAATTCCGCTGAGCCCAGCGGCGCGCGATTTGTGCCAGTGGCGCGGCATTGAGCAAATCGGCGATCATGTGTGGGTGTGTGGCAGCCCCGGCTCGATCGTATTGCACAGCGGTGATCGTGGATTGAATTGGACAGTAGCCCGCACCGGACAAACATTGCCACTCACTTCGATTCGATTCGTCGATCAGAATCGTGGCTGGGCCACTGGACCGCTCGGCCTAATTCTCGCGACCCGCGATGGTGGTCAGACCTGGTACGCGCAGCGTCAACGCGAGCGAAGAGTCGGATTGTATGCGCTCGTTGAGTCTGCCGCTGCGATTCCGTGGTCCCCCTTGGTGGCTGCGGCTTGGGATGAGCAGGTAGCCGTCGCCGCGAGTGTTTATCAGTCACCACGACCGATTGAGGAAGCTGGCTTTCTTCCGACGCACGACGCCGCGCGAAGCGATAAGGCCAAGCAAATTGGTTTGGCGGAATGCAAGATCGTATCGCGATCCAACGCGACGCCGCAGCGGTTTCTGGAACAGGCCGCTGTCGATCTACTAAGTTGGCGTCCCGACGTGCTGCTGCTCTGCCCCGTAGTTGCCACCCCAGCCGCAACGTTAGGCTCTGCCTCGGGGCGGACTTCCGATGAATTGGCCAACCTCGCGCTGGCCGTTCTGAAATTGTGCGCCGCGCCCGATTCACTACTCATCGACGAATTGCAGCTCCCCCCCTGGAACGTCAGTAAGTTGGTCGAAACCTGCCATGAAGAGTCAAGCCAATTTAGCGAGCAAAGCGCGCGCGTGTTGCGACAACCAGGAATCGCTATCTGGGATTGCCTACTTCCTCTCTCCCCCCAGGATCGTTTGTCATCCCAGAGTGTCTCCATGCGAACCTTGTGGGTGCACAGTCAATCCAGAGCGGCCTACGCCTCGTTGCTGGGTGCCATCGCCCCCAGTTCCGAGACCGAGCGACAAGTCGCAGTGCGGAATATCGGCAACTTGCAATTGATCATGGGGCGCGTGCACCGCAACCAGTCGCTGGGGCGACTCGCTCAAGCCCCCACCGCCAACAAGCCACTGGATGAATGGTTGAGCGATTTTGACTTTCTCTTGCACGCGGTTCCGACTCGCGAGACAGTCCCACTGCTGCAGCAATTGGTTGAGGACTTGTCACTGACAACTCAGTGGGAGAAACGTCGAGCAGTCTACAGCCGCTTGATCAGTCACGCCGCTAACAGTGACAATTCCAATCGAGTGACTGTTGATAGTGTTGCCGCTGATAGTGATGCGGCTGATTGGGGACAGCTCGAACTGCTGCGACTGGAGCATAGCGACGAGCGTGGTGCGTGGGAGCGAGTCGCACGGCGCACAGAACAGTCGGCACTTCTTGTGACTGACCAATCTTCCCAGCCAGGCCCTAAACCCACAGACCAATTGAGCACTTCATCCGCGCGCGTCGCGACCTGGAACGCCTCTCCCTTTGGAGATACGCCCCGTCAATCAACTACCGTCAGCCCGTCGTCGATGGTGGTCCAGGCCACTGCCGAACGTCCGCTGGAAGTTACCAACGTCCAAGGAGATGCGAACCGAACCCTCGCGAAATTGGCCGAATGGCAACATCTACTCCAAGCTACCAGCCCTCAATCGCAGCCCTACTTGTCGCGCCCCGATGTGCAGTTACTGCGCTACTCCGCTCAGCGTCGAAGCCACGACCCTTCCACAGACATCGCTTCTAGCCTCAGTCAACTCAATGAACTCGCGCGCACCACGCAGTTGATCGGTTGGCCACAGATGGCAGCCCAAGAATTGTCGCTGGCTACCGAGCAAGTCGAGAAATTGCGTTGGAAGGTGACTGCCGCGAACGCCATGCAGCCACCGCTTTTGGACGCAGTGCTCGATGACCCATGCTGGAATCATGCTCAGCTGATGCTGTTGACTGCGCTGGACGATCCGCGTGCTCCATCAACTTCAGTGGGCCAAGTGGGCCCTACGACGATCCGCTGGGCATACGACGCAAACTATTTGTATGTCGCAATTGTTAGTCCACACCAATCAGGGAGTGGGCCACCTCCGCTGGTCCTGCGGCGTGGCTACGATGCCGACTTGAGCCGCTGCGATCACGTGCAGTTGCTCCTTGATACCGATCGCGACTATTGCACTGCCATCGAATTGGCCGTCTCCGCCGACGGCCGCACGTATGACCGCTGTTGTGGAACAACCACCTACAATCCCAAATGGCACGTCAGCGTGCGATCGAGCAATACGGAATGGACTGCGGAACTGGCCATTGGCCTCGATCAGTTGACTCAGTTCAACAACTCGCCCCCCTCCGCTTGGGCTGTCTCGGCACGCAGGCTACATCCTACTGGAGTTTCGCAAAGCTGGTCGCAACTTCGCAGCCACCAACCCTACTTGCACGCCAGCGGGTTATTACTGTTCGAGCCCTAGTGCTTCATCCAACTTTAATTTTGGGATTGCGGGTATTTACCCTCCCGCGCGTAACAGTTGCTACAGCAGGTAGTATTGATTCGCGGGAGGGTCGTCGGCGAGCCCCAGCGAGCTGGCGGGGAGGGCGAAATGTCCAGTGTTTTCCCTCCCCGATGACTCGCCAGGGCTCGCATCGACCCTCCCACGATATTGTCTGCCAGCTGGTGAATCCCAACTGCGTGGGAGGGTGAATTGCGATGCACCACTACCCTAAAATTAAGCTGAGACAAAGCACTAGTGCCGCTTCACAAAGTATACTACAGGATAGTTCCACTACCTTTGTTTGACGGTTCCATCTTCGCAATATCCGCTCTCTGCACCAGCCTGTGGGTACCTGCCACTTGGGCCCCGCGCACCCCGCACACTCGCAATTAACGGACCCACTCGCTGGCGCGTCGAGCTGATATCGTGCGCGGTCCAACTAGAAAACGAATTCAAGTATGATATCCGCAACAAGCCAATCTACCTTGGAGATGCTTCTTGATGGTGACTGCTTACCAGTCAGCTTAAAGATTGGCTCGTGCCGCCAGGAAATGATCGACCGATTCGAAGAATTTGCAAGCAACAACCCTAGCTTGCACCTAGAACAAACCGCCGGTGGCGAGGTAATTGTGATGTTGCCGACTGGAGGGCGGACTAGCGTTCGAAATACCGAGATAACAAAACAAGTTGCCAATTGGGCCACGCGGAACGGTGGATTTGTGTTCGACAGTCAATCTTTATTTCGGCTCCCCAACGGTGCCAAGCGTGGCCCCGACTGCGCATGGGTACGCGCAGATCGCTGGACTTCGTTGAGTGACGAAGAACAAGAATCGTATCCTCCCTTGGCACCTGACTTAGCCATCGAATTGCGGTCGAAGACCGATCGTCTCGTTGCGCTGCAAACTAAGATGGAAGAGTATGCGGCCAATGGCGTCCGACTGGGGTGGCTCATCGATCCGTTTGAACGCCAGGTCTATGTGTATCGTCCGCAAAAATCTGTCATCCAATTGCGCGAGCCGCAGGAATTGGACGGTGAAGATGTGGCGTTGGGACTCAAACTGGATTTGACCTTAATCTATGCTTAGAAATTTTTTTATCTTTTTGCCGCACATCTTTTTGTCGACGATTGTTCGAGTTGGTAAATTCCGAACCGCGTTCAAGGCCACACTCGGCCTCATCCGCTGCTCGCACTTTTCGCCAAAAAATGTGCGGCAAAAAGATGAAGCACTCGATTGTTCTACTCTAGTCGAACCTAATGCGCAAACAGGAACTCTTGACTGGTCATGAGACTCCACAGGACATCCTGAAAAGTTTCCGAGCGCTCAACATTAGCCTGGTCAGACTCGGCGATTAAATCAAACAGCCGACTACGTTCTTCGGCGGAGGGGAAGCGCGATAGGGCGCGCAAGTAGGCTTGATCAACCACCTCGGACGCCGACAGCTTGCCAGACATCCACTCGTTCACTACGCTGTTCGGATGGGCTAGTTTTTCATTCAGCGTATCGCCATTGTTTAAATTCAGCGCCTGCACCACGGTCGGCTGGTCGCTCCGCTCGCAGTCGCACGTGATCCGCCGCTGATGTCGACCAAAGGTTTTCAAAAAATTGTTGACCACGGCCGCGTCGTACAATTCCAACGCGGTAGTTCCTGCGGGATAGAAATCGGTTGGTTTGCGATCAGTACCCGAATACTGAATCTCTTTGAAATCAGTCGATACGCCCGTCACCTGGACCACTGCATCATGCAGCACTTCGGCCATCAGTCTACGAGGATAGTAGCGACCATAGAAGCGAGCGTCCCGCGCGTTCCCCTCAACGGCTTGCGACGAACGTTGATACGTCTGACTGTTCATGATCAACCGCATGAGTGATTTCAAGTCGTAGTCATGCTCGATCAGATAGTCGGCCAGAGCATTGAGCAAGCGTTCGCTACTGGCTGGATTACTCGTCCTCAAATCATCGACCGCCTCGACCAAACCCACTCCCATGTAAGCCGCCCACACGCGGTTGGCGATCGCGCGGCTGAAATAGCGATTGTCCGCGCTTGTTAGCCATTCGGCCAGCGCGATACGCCGATCACCTGGGGCATCGATGTCCAGTGGCGTGGCATCCAGCGGCGTCGGTGGCTGAGGTTTGCCGCGCGAGGGCTGAATTAAATCGCCACGTTCCAGGACCACCAATGTCCGCTTACCATCACCATTGCGTGGATCGCCCCCCCACCCCTTGGCTCGCACACGCGCGTAGAGATTGGCCATGGCATAGTATTGATCATTGGTCCACTTCTCTAACGGGTGATTGTGGCACTTGGCACAGCCGATCGACAATCCCATAAAGGCTTGACAGGTATTCTCCGTCAAAGTTTCGGGGTCTTGATGAATGGCATAAAAATTCGTGGCCCCTTGCGCCGTGCTCTCTCCTTTTGCCAACACAATCTGTTGCGCGAACTGATCCCAGGGGGTGTTGGCCGCCACCTGCTCGCGAATCCATTTGTAGAATGCGGCCACCGCTTCCGGTCGAATTAAATTGCTATTGACCAACAGTAAATTTGACCACTGATACGACCAGTAATTGACATACGCGGTCGAGGAGAGCAATTCATCCACCAGTCGCTCACGCCGCTCATCGCGATTGTCCCCTAAGAACTGTCGGACCTGTTGCGGAGTGGGGATCGTCCCCGTTGCATCGACAAACGCCCGCCGCACAAAAGTTTCATCTGAACATGCCGGTGAAGGACTCAGTCCCAAGGCCCGCCATTCATCCAGTAGAATCTCGTCGATCAAGTTAGCGGGTTGGAAGTCGCGATAGACCAACTCTGTCGCTTTCGCGGAAGGAGGTTGATCACCTCCCTTTTGACCGAAGGGGACGACGACGGAAGCCATAGCAATGCGGCTACCAAACCAGACCGCAATCGCGCCCTTCCCTGCATCTAAGATCTCGATCTCTCCTAGCGCGTTGACCTTGGCTACCACTTCGTTGGCCGATGAGAACTTAGCCCAATGCGTGACATCCTCGCAGCGTCCATCTTCGTAGTGAGCGCGGACGATCAGCTGCTGTTTGTCTTCTGGAGCCAAATGCATGTCACTTGGCAAGACCTCGATCCGCGCTAGTGGTGCATCACGATCGGCGGCCCCAGGCCCAGGCGAACCAGCGGCGATCCACTCAGCCAACAGGCGATAGTTGTCGGAGCCAACTTCCAATCGCAGCCCACCTTTATGCGGAATCAGCATTGAGGGCTTGGCCAACAGTAAACTCCGACCTGGAGCGGCTGGCTCGATGCGACGACCATGGTCTTGCCGCGTCATGGTAAAGTGATCCGCCGTGCTGTCGTAGCCATGCAGTGAAAGTCGAAACCCACCCTTCCCCGCCAGCGCGCCATGGCAAGCTCCGCTATTGCACCCCTCTCGCGCCAGCACCGACAACACATGCGCATCAAACTGCCAGCGCTGTGGTTGAGTGGTTCCTGAAACTTCAATTGGAATTCGCTGCAACTCTCGCTCGCTTTGCGTGACCACTAGTTCAGTCGCACCATCGCCGACCGCCACGACGCGATTTTCTTCGATGCGCGCCACTTGATCATCACTGCTTGTGAACGTCAATCCATCACGAATCTCTCCCGTGATGATTCTCGCCTCACCGGTTCCAACTGCTCTTTGAACTACGAAGCATCCACTAGCTTGCGGTCCCGTCAACGAGATTTTCTCGGGAAAAACTTGGATGTCGCTAGGGACCCTGTCGCCGGCTGATGCGTTGACAACGCACACTAGATTGCTGGCCACCAGGACAATTTTGAGAGCACAGCGAAGTAATTGCATGTCGGATATTGTCAGAAAAAAGTTGAACTGAAGCCCAGTGTAGTCACGGTAAAATGTCAATCCGTATTCTAACACAAGTGACACCCGATATCGCGGGAGCGGTTGCACTGTTGGTTCTTTTTTAACCGCGAGGGACGTGCGATTTATAAGCTGCGGAAGTTCTTAACGGACCGAAGGTCCAGCAGATTGTCTAGCCCAGGTCAAATGTAGCGAGCTTGCGAGCGAAATGCAGGCCTGGGGCTCGGTCCCAAATACATTGTCTCGATCTGGGGTTTTGGCGGCCCAGCCGCCAAAATCCCAGATCGAGATGCGGGCGGCGCTATCGCACGTCCCTCGCGTCTATGGAACGCTTACTAACCTTTCACCTGGGATTTGCATCCCAGGCTATCACCTGTCGTCGCTTTGCGACTCAAATTGGAGTTGATTTGAACTGACCTGATGGTGTAAGTTTTGGGTAACCGAATTTGGTTACTCAAAAATAAACAAGCGCAGGGAGGCGAAAAATGGTAAGGCCCAAGGCCATCGAATTGACCGCGAGGGAATTGGCGGTGATGAAATTGTTCTGGAAGAACGGCGAAGGGACCGCCGAGCAGGCACAAACCCATCTGGCGGATGCGGGTGAAAAGCTGGCATACACGACCGTTGCCAACGTCGTGCGCAGCCTAGCCGATAAGGGTTTTTTGCGTCTGACCAATTCCCAACGCCCGTTTCAGTACAAAGCGATCCGCAAGTTCGAAGACGTTTCCAAACGCTTGGTGAGCGACCTCATCACGCGGCTCTTCGAAGGCTCACGACAAGCCATGTTGGTGCAGTTACTGGACCGTCACAAGCTGACGGCCTCTGAGCGCGAGTTTCTGAAAGAACTTCTTCAGCGGCAGGAGCCCTAAACGATGATAGTGATGCTATTTACTATCGCGCAAATCACGTTGCTGCTGGCACTCACCAGCGTCTGCGCGCGGTGTGCTATCGCACGTTCTCCACAATTGACTTCCACGATTTGCTTGATCGGTCTGAGCCTTGCTGCGGTGGTTATTCCCCTAGCGCTGCTACCCCTTCCGAGGTTGGTGCTGGACCTAAGTCAAACTGTGCAACCAACCGCGAACAAGTCAATCGCCAATGATCAACTGAATCCAAATAGTAGTCCTATGGAACAGACCACAGCGGCGGATGGGAGCCGTTTAATAGGCTGGGATTTGAAGCGCTGGATCGACCGACTGCAGCGTGTGGATGGTGAACAGTTCAGCAATTCGTTGAGGCTAACTACATTCTTTCTACTTGCGTGGGGAGTAACAATCGCGCTGGGCTGTGTGCGGTTGATCATTGCGACTGTTGCCGTCATATGTTTGAAGCGAACCAGTCGCGACTTCTGCGATCCGAAACTTAGGCAGGCTCTGGAGCAGTGGGCCCAACTGCGGCAATCTAATTTGAGTTTCAACTTGCTTGTGAGCCAGAGTATTAAGTCGCCTTGTGTCACATGGTTGCGGCGTGGGGACATTTACCTCCCCGATGATTTCCATCAGTGGGGAGCGGATGAGCAAATGGCGGTGCTCGCGCATGAGGCAGCGCACGGATTTCGGCGAGATGCACAGTGGCGATTACTAAGCGATTTAGTCGGACTGCTCATCACCTTTCATCCCCTTACTTGGTTGCTGAAAAGGCAATTCGTTTTCGCTCAAGAGTTGGCCGCCGATCGTGAGGCGAGCTGGCTAATGTCTGTCGACAAGTATCAATATGGATTGTGTAAGTTGGCCTTGCGAATGGATTCGCAAGTCCGTGAATCGTCTGTTTCGTTCGGAGTATCTGTTTCGACCAACAGCTTGGTCAGGAGGATCAAAATGTTAAGTTCATGTAAGTCTCGATTGGCGGTTTGGCAGCACTGCCTGGTGGTAATGACGTTTGTCGGTGGGAGTGTGTCGTTGGCTCTGTGGACGGCCCGCGCCGATGAAACAATTCGCATCGCCGCTCGTTCTGCACCAACAACTGGAGACGCTCAAACGTTATTCTCGCGCGGTGCTAGTCGCCCGTGGGACGACGTGGGAATTCAGAGTGGTTACTGTCGTGTGCTACCCTCAACTATCGCAAAAAATCATACCATTCAAATCAAGCTGGACGAAATAGCGCAGGATATCGGTTTTGGTGGGTTAGCGTGTGGGGTTCAATTGTCTCGAGATCTTGGAACATGGATCTCTAGTTTCGGCGTTGCAATCAAAGAATTCCCCGAGGATCAACGCCCAGACGCCCGTCGCTACGCAATTTCAGCGGAGGCCAACAGACTGGTTTTGCAGTTCAGCCGTGAAGTCGATTGGACGGAAGTGGCGGATAAGATAAATCTCAAAGCGCTGGTACCTCACAAGAATGAGGAGGGGCTGAGGACATTTCTACGTCAGCAAGGAGTCTCTAACACGCTTCGACCGTCAGTCAGCAATAGCTCCGCTGATAATGACTATGAACTAGCCAAAGCAATATGGCCACTCGTCGATGGCGGCGTGACAGCCGTTGTGCTGTCCTTAGCCGAAACGCATAAAATCGATCCGACCTACAAACAGATCGATACTCCGTACGCGACTTGGTTGACGGTCCTGCAGAATTGTCGCTTTCTAGGTGCAGGCGTTGATTCCGCATTCGATGGAACTGGCTCCCAAATTCGTTTGGCCTTAGTGCCCAGCGAAACCAATTCAGCTCAAGCGATCGCCAAACAGGTCGAAGTAGCAATTGCCACGACACTGGCCGCTGATGAATCCCCCGCCTCGGAAGTAGAAAAGCAACTCTCTACCAGCGCGCGAGATTTCCTCAAGGATTGGCGAGTCACCACGAAACAGTTCGACGAGACTGTGGGCGAAGTAGTTTATGTTGAAGGCCCAGTCGCGGAGATGATGACACTGTTTCCACTTTTTTGATCGTTCAAGCCTGGGAAGGAACCATGCGTCGTTGGTTCCAAGGAGGCGGGAGGCGGAGCCTCCAAGACAGTGCGTTCCCAGGCAGAGCCTGGGAACGAGCCTGGGTAGGAGCGGGTTCGTGGTGGCTTCAGAGGTTGCCTCCCCTTGGCAACATCGACTAGGGCTGTTGAACTAGTACATCAGCTAACCTAAGTATTTGGGTAGTGGACGAGGCAACGAGTCCTCCTGCCCTGGTTCACGACAAGGACTCGTTGCCTCGTCCACT
>JBGSJT010000556.1:0-18297 GCA_041741715.1 Pirellulaceae bacterium
AGCCGATTATCAAGCAGAATACGTCGTTCGACTGCGGGGGTTGCCCCCAGTATATCGGGAGAAAATTTGAAAACTAGAGTTCGGTGATATCTACTGGAGCAACCCCCGTTTGCGCCCTTGGCCCCGCATGGTGACAGCCGACGAAGGTGAGTGAAAACGCCGGGTTAACGCTCCTCCCCACGCCCTCCCAATCTGCCTTTTGAGGTTTGATTCCGAAGGGGCTAAGTTAGTGCTTGGATGTTTGTGCACCGAAATAGGAAACGTCCGAAAGTCTGATAACTATTTCTTTGAGGTTGGTGGCATATCCATCGAGATTCAGACCAGCTAGTAGACTATAATGAGCCAGACCATGCACTCACTGTTTCCCGACTGTTAGACCAGCGATTGCATGCGCCGCGAAACTAGCAGTGCATAGAATGGTTCGCTAGTGATAAGGGCTTGGCTTGGCATACTCCCCGCACAGTTAAGCAAGGCTGGATCTCCAACATATGTATCGTAGATACCCCGTTCGTTGACGAAAATGAATGCCCATGAAAACCCAATGGGAAGAACTTCGCATCCGTCTGTTGAACTGCTACCAAAGTGGCACGCAGGCTGAATGTTGGAAGATTGCCGAGGAGTATATTCGCAGTGATAGCCGCTGCCGCATTGAGGAATTGCTCGCGGCCATTCCTGACGCCTTAGACTTAGAGTCGTTGCCGGTCGAAGTGGTTGTCGCCGAGATCGATTCACGTCGCGCAAAAGGCGAAATCGTATTTCGTGAGGAATACGTACGCAGATTTCCTATCGTGGCGGAGTCGCTGCCGGCCACCCTGTTCGAAACGGACGGTTCTCGACTCGATAGCACCAGCGTGAATCCTTTTTCCTCGGCGGCTTCAGAGACCCAAGCACATGCGGAAAGAGTGGTCAGCCCGACGAGTACCTCGGTATTTGATTTGAGGCCAGGCCAAGAATTTGGCAGCTATCGAGTGCTCAGCAAGATTGGCCAGGGCGGTATGGGAGCCGTGTATAAGGCCTTGCATGTCAAATTGAATAAGGAAGTCGCGCTAAAGATATTACCTTTGAATCTGACCTGGGATCCGCGACGCGTGAAGCGATTTGAGCGAGAAATGCAATCGCTCGGAGCCTTGGAGCATCCGAACATTGTGCGTGCCACTGATGCCGGTGAAGTGGCAGGCATTCACTACTTGGCTATGGAATACGTTGAAGGCGTCGATCTGCAGAGGCAGGTGAAGGAAAACGGTCCGTGCTCGTTAACCCATGCCTGCCAATACATCCGGGATGCCGCACTTGGATTACAAGCAGCCCATGAAGTCGGTCTGGTACATCGCGACATCAAGCCCGCGAATTTGCTGCTCGCAAAGTCTGGGATGGTAAAGGTTAGCGATTTTGGCCTGGCCCGGTTACAGCAAGCGATTGCACCAGTAAGCGATGATGTCTTGTTGACGCGCGATGGCGAGTGTGTGGGAACCCCCGACTATATATCGCCGGAGCAATGGGAACGATCGGACTTGGTCGATCATCGCTCGGATATTTACGCTTTGGGTTGTAGTTTATTCTTTCTACTTGCCGGCCGACCTCCCTATAGCGGCGATGGATTCGTGTCGCTGTCTCAGAAGATGAAAGGTCACTTGCTGGGGCAACCACCTTCCCTGGCGCAGGTCAGTGGCCAGCCGTTTCCAGCTGCCGTTGAAAGCCTGATTCGTGACCTACTGCACAAGTCGGCCGCCGAGCGCGTCGATAGCGCCGCGACGCTGATTGAGCGACTGGACGCAATAGGAGAACCACAGCAATTGTTAACCGGAAGGCGGCAGTTTTCCACGTTAAGCGGATGGTCCGTTCCATTGGCCATCGGCCTAATTCTGCTGTCCTGTGGCTCCTTGCTGGTTTGGATGCGCAGCGATCATTCTTCCAGCACACAGGCGACGAGCAGTCCCTCAGTCGGCCGGATGCGACAGGAACCGAACATACCCATTGCCCCACCTGAAATTCGCATCGACCTATTCGAGAAGCCTGCTGACAAGATTTTGCTGATTGGCACGCTGGGAGCTGGTGTAGACTCCGCAAGTTTTGGTGATTGGCTACAAATGGAAATTACATTACCACAGGAAGTCTATTGCTCGCTCATTGCACTGAATCCGACAAAAGATTCTCAGTCTGCAGTTCAATTTTTTCGGAAACAATTCGCGACACTTGAGATGCCCCTTCGTAAATTGCGATTTCCGAGATCGACCAACGATGCGTTTAGATTAAACGATGGCGTTGGACAACAATGCTTCATCCTGATCTGGTCGCCTGAACCATTGCCAACAAGTTTGACTGACGGATCGCTGGCAACTCGCATCACATGGTCACCGAACCCCGTAGATGGAATTTGGCGGCACGATGATGAAGTAATGGAGCGTGTGATAGTAGGTCGCCAGCATCTCGCAAAGCCGCGCACAGACCGTGGTACGATTGAGACTTTGTGGGCCGCCGAGCCAACGCAATTGAAACAGTTGTTGAGTAGACTACAAGACAGCATTCCTTATAGCTCGGTGCATGTGACCGCGATCGCGTTTCCGGTCCGTGAATCAGCAGCACTCGCCAACACGCCTTAGGTCGGTACGACAAATCGCTACCGCACGAAAATGTGCAAAACACTTATCATTCTCCCGTTCCTATTCTTTTGGCTACAGGCAGCTGCATCTAGTCAGATGAAGACAGTTAGCACGGTGCCTCAAATTCGCGATGACTTCCAGAAAGATTCACGGGCAGGCTATACAATTCGTGGCAGCGTTGGTTGGGAGGCTGGCAAGCTGATTTTGGAAGAGGGCTCAAGAATTGAGCGTACTCTGCCAGGATCTCTCGAAGCAGCTGAGATCGAATTGCGATTCGCGTTTGGAAGGTCCGCTGCTCCAGCACAGCCAGCGGAGATCTTGATTGAATTCGGTGGATTTGTCAGTTGGGCGATCCGCATCCGTCAAGAGTCACAGGAGCAACAGCCGGTATTGGAAATTTTCTTGAATCCCCGCAGACAATCCCAAGGAGTTACGCCTGGGCAGGTCTTCTACAGATCGGAGATTGCCAGTCTTACGAACGGCATACAAATCAGCTGCACCAAGGGACAGGTAAGCATATCCTCTGCGGGCGAGTTAATCGCATCAAGGCTATTTTCGTCGGACTTTTATAGTAGCTGGCTAAAATCGATCGTGATTTGTTCTTCTGCCGGCACTACTCAACTCGACTATCTCTCCGCTAACATTCCGAACCCCTTATCCCGCGAGCAGGAGCGAGAGTTGCACGCGGCTTACTCGGATTTTCAACGGCTAGTGAGCAATGGATTAAAAGAGCGAGAGTCGGCGGAAGCTGCTTATTCGAAGGTAATAGAGATCGTCGGTGAAGATCATCCCTGGTCGGTTTGGATGATGGAGTCCCTGAGTACTAACAATTTTAGGAACGACAAGACAAAAGCGTTGGAGCTCAAGGCCAAAGTACTAAAAATAAAGAGTGAATTATACGGCGAGTTGCATCCAGATTGCCTTCGAACTCTGCAAGAGCTCGCAGCTCTTACTTCGGTCGCCGGCCATCATGACCAAGGCTTTCAGCTCGGCAAACAGTCCTCACAGTATGCTCGTCGCGCCTGGGAAAATCAAACCTACTTCATGTCGGACCGTGAACTGTTCGAATTTCGGCAGCAGGTCTCACTTAATTTGATTTTATTCTTGCACAGTGCGTGTTCGATGAGGAGTTCCGGACTTATCCAGGATCCGGATCTATCCACCAAGGTGTACGAAGAATGGCTTAATTGGAAAGGTGCCATTCAGAGTCGTCAGCGAGTCATCCGACTTTTACGCGAAGACAATCAAATCGCGGACTTGCTTAGCGAATTGAGCCGCTCGAGCTCCCTGTTGGCAAAACTAGCGAACAATCATTTAGTTGGCGATGACGCGGCAACCAATGAGACCCAGCGACGGTCAGAAAATGAACGATTCGATCAAATCCAGTGGCAGATTGCGCGTGCAAGCATATCGAACGGATTCTTGAACCGCGACGTAACTGTTACTGAATTGGCAGCGTCGCTACCGAAAGATGCGGTGTTGGTCGACTTTCTAGTCAATTATAACTTGCTGCTGGCGTTTGTAATAACACCAGATGCTTCAGTAACAATCGTGCGGTTAGGAGAGGCCGCTCCCATTGGTCAGGCTATTGAAGCCTGGCGCAAAGAAATAGATGAGCGGTCCGTGGAGTGTCCGGCTGGTACACGCGTTCGGCAGTTAGTTTGGGATCCGATTCAAGCTCACGTACCTGCCGGTAGCCTGATCTTGATTTCACCCGATGGTGAGATCGGTCGCCTTCCGTTTTCAGCCTTGCCGCTGAATTCAGATCCAGGCACCTATCTCATTGAAAGACATCGGCTGGCGGTCGTTCCAGTTCCACGCGAGCTCGTTGTTCGTACGCAAGTACCGCAGCCAAGAAGAGCAAGCACTAAGAGGGCAATTCTCTTGGCTGGAGGAATTGATTTTGACAAGTCCGAAAGTGATTTACAAACAATAGACGCGGAGGGCGACCCAGCGATTTCACAATTGGATTCCAATAATAGCCTCATACGCCAATTTCTTCCGCTTCCCGGCAGTAAACGAGAAGTTGACGCGATCGAAAACGTCTTCCGTAGCGTTAATAGCCCCGCGTCGTTAGTGAAGCTTACAGGGGCCCAAGCATCGGAGCGCAATTTCAAACTGCAAGCAGCGACGGCACAGGTAATTCATATTGCCTCGCATGGTTACTTTTCTAGCGAGCAGGCTTCGGCTCTTGCCACACCACAATCCGGTTCCAAGCCTTATGTCGATGTGGCCAAGCAGGGAAGGGACGCCGAATTGACCAGCGGTATTGTTCTGGCTGGCGCTAACGCTCGAGTTCCGATGACAAACGCGTATACGGACGATGGCATTCTTACGTCGCTGGAGGTCCAAGCTATGTCGCTAACAGACTGTGATTTGGTAACGCTTTCGGCCTGCGAGACTGGCTTGGGTGTTGAAGCCTTTGGCGAAGGGCTGCTCGGTCTCCAACGATCTTTTCAGATCGCAGGTGTTGGCAGCGTCATAGCCAGTTCGTGGAAGGTGGACGACGAGGTAACTCAGCTGTTGATGAGTGAATTCTACAAGCGTTGGCTGACTGGCAACATTTCCAAGGTGGATGCACTTCGGGAAGCACAATTAAAATTGCTAGACGGATACAACCATGAAGGAAGCGAGATTGCGCGAGGGACGATCGAGACTCTGTTTAAAAACGAACCGGCGGCGGAGTCCAACGTTCGGAACACCAACCAAGGGCGGCGACTGCCACCGCGTTTCTGGGCAGCTTTTAGTCTGTCAGGCGACTGGCGGTAAACCGGGGCTCTGAAGTTGAGATCGCAGGTCATCAAATAGTTCCGCGCTCTTCTGATCGAGCCATGGATATTGCATGGCAAGATCCAGCCGCTTCGTCAGCTCCGAATTGGAAGATCGCGTAATTTTCTTCTTAAGTTGTAGGTACGCGACGGCAATCGCGGTCAAGTAGATGACGGATAGAAACGCACTTGGGAGCACGTTGTAGTGGGATTCATTTTCCCGGACGCCACTTGCGCCCTCACTTTTGGCCTGCCGACGTATGAGGTTTAGAACCGCCAAATCGGGGCTTGCCCACTGCGATAGCTCTCCGAAGCGAAAATTCTTCAACTTGTCACTACGGAAGGCCGTTGACTCAGGAAGCCAGTCAACCACGCTCTGTTCCAGCAGCGCCTGCCACATGGTAGCCAGGTCGTAATCCGGTATGCGATCGTAGCTGAAGCAAAAGTTCGTCTGACTGAAACCGCTGTTGGCTTCGACTGTGTCCGCACTCGGTTGACCTTCGAGCGCAAGTAGAACCATAATCTCATTTGTGACACCACCGGGCCTGCTTAGAATACGCCAAAGATCGGCGGCCTCTGTGCGCAAAGCCATTTCAGCATTCTGAGAGTCATCGATTGGCAGGTAGTCCGAGACTTTAAGCCGAAAGACGCGGTCGAATTTTCTCGAAATTGTTATCAAGGCGCTGCTAGCCTGTTTGGCGCTCTCGAATCCGAACTCTGCCGCGAGGGCAGCCATCGAGCGCTCTGGTGCACTCAAGCCTGTTCGCAGAGTATACGCAACGAACAGCTGCCACATAGTTGATTGACCTCTTCGATCGCATTCGTCTCGAACCTCGGTGACGACTTGCTTGAGAATATGCGAGGCCCACACCGCATCGAACTCAGGGTTGTCGTGCGCCGCGTCGGGCTCCCATCCCTCGAGTTGCTCCAGGCTAACTGCCACGCCCGTGCGACTGCGTTGCCTGGCCTTATCGATGCCAAAATTGGAAAGTGACCGATAGATGAACTGGCGAAAACCGAGCGATGGATGCCGCGACCTGCGGTCCAAGAATTTTGCCACGATATTCTGTTGGGGTTCTGGTTCGAGCAATTTCACCGTCCAGAATTCTTGGACGAGCTCTTCCGCTTGGTCATCCGAGAAGCGTTTAGCCAATCGAAGGTAGTTAACCAGCGGATCAGTGTACTGTTCGCAAAAGCGCCGCAAACTCTGTCGACGGTCTGTGGTATCAGGCGACACCGCCCCGCGCAAGATCGACATGACGGTTGAATTCGCATCGTAAGCGGCCATGCGCGATTCCTTATTGGTGTTCCTGGCGGGTAGTGGTTACCGGACAGCCGGCTGTAAAAGCACACAAGAATTCTGATTGACGGCGCAGCCGCTGTCCAGATTGTGCGTTGTTCTGGTAACTGCCTGCCACACTGGCGGCAGATTCCCTCTGTTTACAGGAGAACTATGATGAAAACGCTCGCCGGATCAGGTCTGATTGTTATGTTGACGGTCATTTCTGTGGGCTGCAAACAAAAGCCGGAGCCGAAGTTGCCGTTGACGCCAGTGGCTTACGACACGGTGGCCGAGTTGGAACTTCCACAGGAAGGACCAACGTTCAGCCTCCTTGATTTTTCGCTGGCAGAGTTTGATCCAGAGACGAAACGGGTATACATTGCCCGCACGCTATTCGACGTGCAGCAGCGCACCCGGGAAGAAGAATATACAGTCATGCGGCCGGTTGAAACCTCGCGTGAAATCACTGACGCAAACGGCAAAGTAACAACAGTGGTCGAGCAGGGCGAAGTAGCTGAACATCGAACTCGGCAATATCACTACACCGAGTTTAACTTGATCGACGATCAAATCTTCAGCTGTCCAATTGACACCGTGGCTGTGTTTGACGCGGGTGGAAAGCAACTCTCTGTTCAGCAGATTCAAAGCACGTTTCAAGAAACCTCCCGCGTGATTCTTCAGGATCCGGGCGTTAAGTTCTCTGCATACTACAGCGGATTCCTGCATCCCGACGTTCATTTCATTCAGAGCAAAGACTGGGTGGCGGAAGACGTGGATGAGATCATGAAGGAAAACGATGCAGTGCCACCGGCACCGATTGTTGATCCGAGCTTGAACTAATGCTTCGTTGGCTTTCTGTAAGCGGCCAAGTTTTCACTTATTGGGAAAGCAAGGTACTGCTCACCTCTTGAGGCAACACATGAAACGCAGATTGGCCGAGGGGCTCTAGCTTCCTTGGCTATTTGCGTTTCGGTGCAGAACACGCAGCCCCGAAACTTCGGTAAAAAACGGACGATTTCGCGCAGCCGCTGACATCCGTTGTCGTTTCATGCTTGAGGCGCTGATCGAACCGCCATTGCTCATGTGAGCTTTGGATTTGCGCCTCGAAGATCCAAGTGAAAGCCAATTCTTGTTAACAAGGGGACCTAGAGATGAACTATGCAAGACTCTTGAAACGAAAAGTAAGTCAATGCCAGCCTGCCTCAGCGAGCGGCAGTCGAGGACCGGCGACTCTGCTACCAACGCCAAATTTCACGGGAAATCAGCTGCGAGTTGCCAGCGTAACTGGAACCTTAGCCCTGCTGTGGTGCTTCACCATCGTTACCTGTCACGCACAGCAGTATCAAGATGCGACGCTGCGTTTCTTTGACAACAATAGTCGGCCCGACGAACTGCAGGTCGCCTCGATTTCTCCCAATGGAATGTACGTGGTCTTGTCTCTTAAAGATGATGGTATCTCGATCGTAGAGATTCCGTCGGCGCAAGTGGTGGCCACGCTGGATAGCCAATGTTCCGCAGTGGCCTTTAGCGCAGATTCAAAAAAGCTTTTTTGTACTGGCGGACTTTGGGGCCCGCGCCTGATCGATCTTGATGCTGGAATAAAGAAATCGGTTGACCTGCCAGAACTGGTAGGTCGAACCGGGATCCACCTCGAAAAGCGGCAAGGAAAGCTCTTGATCACCGCCTTACCCGCTCATCTTCAAACTCTAGAACATACCGTTCAAATTGGCGATGAAGTGGTCGCCGTGCGACCGGGAGAGAAGCCGATCTTGGATGACGTCATGAGTTGGAAGTCATTGCTTGGCAAAGATGTTGACGCTGCAGTAAAACTCATAACCGGACCGCCAGGAACATGGGTCCAGCTCAAAGTTAAACGCAGCGGCGCGAAAGAAAGCCTCGAATTTGCCGTGCAACGCATGTGGCCAAGCAGTCCTGCTCGGGCTCAGGTCACCAATGGTCTCACGCTGGCAACGATTTCAAGATTCGGAGAAGTCGTCTTGCGAGCAGCCCCCACAGGACTTGATTATGCGCACGTACACCGCCAACACGTTAAAGACTCGGCTTTATACTCTATAACCGCTGACGCTACCTTGCTGGCCTTTGCGGGCGAAATGAAATCCGAGCGTGGTTACGGACTTGAGATTCACGATTTGGCGACCGATCGCCTGCTGGTAGCTACCGAATTGACTTTCTCAGCGATCCAGAAAATCTGTTTCTCACACGATGGTAAGTACCTATTGGTAGGAACGCGAGATTCGATCGAGACTTTTGACGTGAGGGCCAACACGTGGCAGGAAAGTTTGTTGTTGGCCCCGGAGCGCGAACGTGACTTTGGAGAAGTCGTGCAACGCCGACACTACGGTGGCTTCGGCTTTCCAGGCGATCTTTACTTGACGGTCCCGGAAATTGTTTATTCGACACCGGCGCCGCTGATCAACTTCGATATTACCCCGTCCAAAACGATCGCCATCGCCGCAGAGGACGGCAAGATCGTCCTAGCCAGCCTCGACGAACGACGCATCATCAGCGTCCTAGGAGTGGATGTATTGGAAGGACCGGTCGACTTCATGCAGTTCACGCCGGATGGGAGATATCTCGTCGCCTACTCCCAGGGCATGCTGCACATCATCAGCAGGAGGCCGAGCGACAAATAGGCCCGAGTAAATCTGCACTTGGTTGCCGGTGGGCGCGCTTGGAAAACAGCGTCCTCTGGCAGAGGCTGATGAGAAAAGTAGTGGGCTTATTCTCTTGCTGCCAGCTTGAAAGTCACAGCGCGGGGTCGTGGCACAAGTGACTTTAGGACAAATAATGTAAATCGTCGATCGGCTCGGTCACAGACTGTGTCAGGTGTAGCAGCCGTAAATGCCCATTGTTCACTTCATTCTGCGTTTGAAAGCTTGGTCGGAAGTGAATCTCAGATGCTGAGTGCATGGTAGCTAATTCTGATTGGGCGGTCTTCTCGATAGTAGCTCCATGACGCCACGTCGAGTAATGGTTCAGCGGCCTGCCGCCACTAGCTAGCTTAAGGAATTCTCGAAAATTGGCGCAGTGTGAATCGCATTTCCACGTACTTTTTTTGTAGCCATAAAGCTCGTTTATACTTTTATTGGAGCGACTGAAATGCGAAATGTAAACATAGAGATTGCTGATCGGGACTCATTGCGGTTCCAGGCTGAGATCGCCTTTAGTGATAGCTTGGCTAATTCGATGATTATCCTCGACACTTCATTTGCGATGCACCGTGGGCTCGAGTGTCTTATTGAGAGAGACTTGATAAAGCCCAACCGCCACAAGCTATTCATACCGCAGAAGGTGCTAGAAGAACTCCTGCGACTCTGGTACAAGGGACCGGACGCCGTCGCAAGACTTGCTGAAAAGGGCCTGGAGCTAATTTATCGTCTGCGAGCCGCCAACATGACCCACTTCGACCTTTTGGAACGAAGTCACCAGTATGGTTATATCGCGGATCAGGCGATCATTGAGTTGGTGAATCGGCATATGAAATCTCGCAATCTCATCGTGTTGACAAACGACTTTGCGCTCACGAATGCAATCCTAGCACTTTCGGCTGTCGTCAAGCGACGGCATTCGCTCAGCGTCTATTCCTCGAACGACAGCAACGACAACTTCACGTTTTGGTGCCGAGGCTCAGTCTGAGACTTTTAGAAAGTCTCGGAGAAAGTCAAATTCTACCGCAAGACCATCAGCATCTCTTTGCCGGAGGTGCAGTCAAACCCGTCGACCATTCGGCTTAGCGAGGACCCATCTCGACACGAAGTCTAACTTAATAGTTTTTCTACCTTTGAAGTTGTTGTGGCAACGCCCAGAAAAGTGTTGCAAAAGAATTTCGGCCAAGTTGAAAATTCAACCTGCCTTCGTCGGCTGTCATCCATCGGGGCTCGCCCCGTGAGGCGCTTGCGCCCTTGACCCCGCATGGTGACAGCCGACGAAGGCGAGTAATACCGCCGGGTAAGCGCTCCTATCTTCGCCTGCCCAAGCTGCCTTTTGAGGTTCGATTCCTGAGGGGCTCTGAGAGTGCTTAACGCAGAGATGCAACTTTATTTCTCGCTGCCATCCGCAGCCAAAATAGCATTCAAGTGTTTAGCCACACCCAGTCGCGAAAAGCCCTCGGCCAGTAGTCTCGCTTTGACAAGCTCCTCGAGCAGTTGCAGCTTGAGTGAGCCTTTTTCTTTCATCACGCGCTCGACAACTAACTGTACCTGCTCTCTGGATGGCAGCGGCTTTTTGGCGCGAAGCTTACTTCCAAAGGGTTTTCCGATCGGTCCCTGAAGTGTCGAGATGGCGGACTGAATTTGCTTAAGTCTGTTCGAGACACCATCGACTCGGTGCGTGAGCTCATCGAGTTCGCGTTGGTACCTAGCCGCCTTATCCCGCAGCTCGCACAGTATCGGTTCCAGTTCGTTTTCTGGTTGCTCGTTCAACGTCGATTCTCCTTTAGATCAGTTTCTCTAAAAATGGGTTGCTTGCTGCCAAGGTCCCAAACGCCAGCCAACCAGCCCATGAGCAGGTGGGCCGGAATCGGTTCGGCCAACCAGGCATGCGAGCCGGTACTGATGAATTGGATTCCATCAGCCATAGCCTGTTCTCTCAGGATCTGTAGGACGATCGGATCCGGCGAGCGCGCGGCAACCTTATGTGCATATTCAAAATCAGTCGTCAATTGCACAAACCGCCGTCGCATCGGCCACAATCCAAAGAGCTCGATCGAGGGCAAGTTGGCGGTGCTAGTACCGTGGTACAGTGGCTGGTTTGGCTCTGCCACAGTTGTAGGCTTATAAAAACGCGTACTATGGCCGTAGCTTGCTCGGCAGAACGGGCCATCAAACTGCACTCGATGCTCGAGCCTCAGCTGCAGGATCAGGGAAGAAAGAGAGTCTGTCTGGATACGTGAACTCCTTCGAATGCACCATTTGCTAATTACAGCAGCCATGTGTTGCGCATCAACCCAACCATTTCGATTCATACGCAAGCACTCTTCCTAAGGCACATGCCTAAGCAAACGAAGAATTCTTCTACTCAAACGATCGAAATTAGTTTCCTTCACGGACCTCTCTATTGGACACTTGGTTTTCTCTCGAGTGCCATTCCCTGCCAGGTGTTTAAACAACTCCGAGTCCCAGTTTGGTTCGATGCTGTTCGACGCTTCCGGCATGTCGTACAAACGCGTATCGGTTGGCGTGCATTGGCAGACGGCGTCAATTGGTGGCAGCGAAATTCCGGGCCTAGCCAGTGAGGCTGATTTTCTTTGATTTTGAGTCATGTGTTTCGGCCTCTCAAATTCAGCTCATTGCCTTCAGTGGCATAGTGTTGAGAGTGAATCGAGAATCAAGCATGACGGATCGCGTTCGCTGCCTGAAAATCGATCGAAAAACCGATTGCTATCTCGGCCGCGCAATGCTCTTAGCATCATTCCTTGCCGTATTTTGACCTTGTCAAGATGCTAAGCGGAGATTTGCGTCCCGCGAGCAGTCTTAGTGTTCGAAGTCGTTCTAACTCCGAAAGCAGAGTCGGATCTGCAGCAGTCGGTTGACTGGTGGCGTGAACATCATTCGGGCGACTAGGCCAAACATTGGTACAGTGGAGTCCTAGCGCGGGACTTCCAAAAGCGCGGGCTCGACTGCTGTTGCGAGTTGCGAGGGGCGTGATTAGCGAGGGCTACGTCGGCGGCGCAGTGGTCGCTGATGGAAAAAGGATCTAATTGTGGTTAGTGGTGTCTCGCTCGGACTCATTTGGTTGGAGCGGATTTCGGACCTGAAACAACGCGGCATGCTGGAGAATACCCTGGTTGTTTGGGGAACCGAGTTCGGTCGGATGCCTTTTTTGCAGGTTAACGGAACCGGTCGCGACCACAACCCCGCTGCATTCACATGTCCTCTTGCTGGAGCCGGCGTGAAGAAGGGATGTAGCTATGGCGAAAGAGACCAATTCGGGTTCAATTTAACAAGCCAACCTTCGACATGTCGAAGGGCACAAAGTCGAGGTTCAATGCAGGCGAGTCGGGACTCAATCGAAAGTCGCCGTTTGCTGGATCTACAAACAGCGGATCAACAGCCAGGCTGTGGGCGTCGATTCCGTCGCGTTGCTGTTTCTCTAACATCTGTACGCCCAACTCGCGATCGCCCGCGCAGAAGTAGATGTTGTAATCCGTGTCGGCCTCCTTCGCTGCCGCCAGCCCTCTCCCTCTGCGATCCTCCGTCGTCCCTTCCTTTCCCGGCGGCAACTCATCGATGAACGTGCATGTCGCTGACGATGAATAAAAGATGTTCCGCTTAATAGTGGCACCCGTCATGGGGCCTTCACGCACCGCCAGGTAGTAGCCGCGAGGCGGTGCGATGATGTCTGCGACAATGTTGTTTTCGCAACGGTTGTTCAACTTTAGCATAATGCCTTGCGAAGTACACTTGTAGATCAGGTTTTCAGCGATGAGGGTATCGGTTTGGCCGCCGTCTGTCCGGATCGCACACTGCATGATCATGGGTGCGACCAGGTGATGAATGTAGTTGCGGCGGATCACGTTACCAGCACCTGCGCCGCGAATGTAGATCGCGTTGCCGTCTCCCAGCATTTCCATGGCGTGATGAATTTCGTTGTATTCAATTGCATTGTCACGCGTGTGAAGGTAGGGACGAACATCCTTCAGTTCTGGCTTTTTCGGTAAGCCGACGATCTCATGCCTCCTGATGGTTCTGCCAAGTTCGCGACCTTGTTTCACGAAGAAATCCGTCATGCAACCGGAAATGATAATTCCCGTGTAGGGTGTGTTGTGCACCAGATTATTTGCAACGCGATTTTCTCCGCTCTGCCAGACCATGATGCCGGGCGAGTGAGAATAGATTAGACCGGTATGATGAATGTGATTGTTGTAGACGTGATTCTTCCGATTCACGTCTTTGGTTCCCGGCCGGTAGCCACACAGTAGGATTCCGGCCCCACCCATCTGCTCGATCAGGTTGCCGGAGATCTTGTTGTGCTGTCCGTGCAAATCCACACGGATCGCGCCGCTGCCGCTGTGAGCAAAGCGACATTGTTCGATCGTGCAGTTTTCGGCGCCGCGCAGGCGCACCAGGGCATTGGCTTTGTCGTGCATGTCCCAGTCGTGCTGCAGCCCGGCGTCGTCTTGGGATAACTGATAGCGTTCACCGTGCATGAAGGTCAGGCCGCGAAAACACAGGTTCCGGACTGGTGTATCTTCCGGGCCTTGCTTGTCGATCTCACCTTCAACGCAGACGAGCTCCGTCAATTGAGGAGCCAGAACGGGCGAGTTGTTCCGCGGCCAAAGGTAGAGCTTGCCTTCCTTTGTGTTCAAAACCCATTCGCCCGGCTCGTCGAGCTCTTCCAGCACGTTCTCGACACAGCACGACTGCGTTTCCCTGAGGAAATGGAGTTTGTTCATCGCATAGGTCGCGTCGATAGACGTGCGAGCGAGTTGCTTTTTCTCGTCAACCGATACCAATGGCAGGACATTCACAATCCAGGCGTGATGCGGACGAACGACGATTTCCACATCTTCAATATTCGGCCAGTTCTTCAATCGGCCGGCTGGAAAATGAAGCACGTTGCGGCTGCCCCCATCCAGCGGAATAAAACCGTTCGACCGCGCACGTGGCAGTAGGCCTTCGCTGTCGTAGAGCGTGAGAAAACGGTCGGAAACTTCCGCAACAAGCACGTTGCCGACTGAAACTTTCGGCAGGCCCGGCAGTTCTCTAGTTACGCGTTTCCAATTTTTGATCTCCTGCCCCGAGTTGAAGACAGGCGTCTCGCTGGGATAAGCAGCATAGGTAACGATCGAAGCGCTTTGGCCGGAATCCCGCAGCCCAAACACAACCGTCTTCTTCAGTCGATAAGTTCCGCCGCGAATAAGGACGATAACATCTTTCGATTGCCGCATCCCCAATTCCCGCACCGCATCACGCGCGCGTTCCAACGTCGCGAACGGGCCGTCAGTTTGCTGCGAATTGGGTTCTGAAGCGGTACCCGACCAATCATCGGAACCGTTGGTTGCCACATAGAAATCAGCTATCGGCGACGCAGCGCTGCAGCGGCTTGCCGTGAGCGTCGCGATCAACAAAACTAAAAGTCCGTTGTAAATGCTGGAGTTATTCATTAGATTCCGACGCTTTAGCCTCTTGGCGTTTCTTTCGTGGTTTCCGTTGACTCGGAGGTGCCTGGTTCCCAGCGCCGGAGTTCTTCGTTGGGTCCATCTTTCTCAGCATCGCTTCGTCCGGGCCACCGCCGAATTGCTTCCAGTAGAGTTCCTTCAACGGATTCATCTTGGGAGCGACGACGTCTTCGTTCACTAGCAGCGGTTGCACGTCGTTCCACCATTGATCGTAGGCAGCGCGAAGCGTGGCGACGACGTCGGGATGATCGCCAATGATGTTCTTCGATTCGCCGGGGTCGCTCTGGAGATCGTACAACTCTTCGTTGTTGACCAATGTGAACCGCGAGTTTTGGATCGCGCATTTGGCGTATTTGGATTCCGCCGCTTTCCCGTGTGCCCAGCGTCCAACATGATGGACAAGCGTGCGATCGGGCCACTCTGTCGTTGGACCTTTCAGGAGCGAGAGCAGGCTGTGGCCCTCGACCTGTTGCTTCACTTCAGGCGACAGCGTCGCGCCGGTGATGTCGGCCAGCGTCGGGAAGATATCGAGGTGAGCGCTAAGCGCATCGCAGTCGATTCCAGCGGGGATATTTCCGGCGGGCCAACGGAAAAAGCATGGCGCGCGGGTGCCGCCTTGATACGGCGTGCCTTTGCTGCCCTTCATGCCGGCATTAAATATTTTAACGCCGGCTGTACCACCGTTGTCGGTCGCGAGATAGATGACGAGCGTATTGTCTGCAATATTCCACTCATCGAGCTTCTTCAAAAGCAAGCCGAAGTTGGAGTCGATGTTTTCGATCATGCCGAAGAACTTCGCAGTCTCCTCGCTGACGCCGGGTTTGCCCAGATACTGCTCATAATATTCCTTGGGCAGCACATGCGGACCGTGCGCGGCATTGAGCGGGATGTAGGCAAAGAACGGTTGCTTGGCCTCGCGCTGAGCATTCATCCAATGGATTGCCTGAGTGAAAAATAAATCGGTGCAATAGCCGGTGGTCTTTTCCCATTTCCCGTTGTGCCACAGCGCGGGATTGATGTTGGTGTTTCCCGGCGCGTCACCGCACGAGCCAGGGAATGTTTGCCCGATGCCGCCACCCCCGTGGATATAGACCTCGTCAAAGCCACGGCTCTCCGGACGATACGCTTCTTCATCACCGAGATGCCACTTGCCGAAAATGCCCGAGGTATAGCCCACCGTTTTCAGCATCTGCGGTAGCGTGAACGTTTTTAGTGTCATCCGCTCGCGTTCGAGAATCGTATGCGTGACACCGTTCTTGAATTCATGTCGCCCGCTCATCAGCGCGGCGCGGCACGGGGAGCAGGTCGGACTGACATGGAACTGCGTGAACAGCAGACTCTGCTTTGAAAACGCATCCACCGATGGCGTGCGCATGAGGGGGTTACCCAAGCAGGCGTAATCGCCGTAGCCCACGTCGTCGGGCATAATGAGGATGATATTAGGTTTGGAGTTCTCGGCTGCGGTCAGGCCGACAAGTGGTAAGAACAGCATTGCTGCGAGGAGCGTGATGGCGTGTTTCATTGTGAGTTAGTTCTTCATTCTGAATTTGGTTACAGCAATTCGACTTCGATGAAATAAGCAGCACCGTCTTTCCGATCCCAATCGTAGAGCCAGGTACGCACCTCGGTCCTTCCAGCCAGGAGACCCAACTCGAAAACCACGCCCTTGGTGCCGGGCTCCTCAGCGGATTCTTTCAATTCTCTATGAATCTCAATCAATTGACAACTTGAGAGTCGCAAATCCTGGATCGAATGACAGACTATTGTAGCCGCCGGAATCGAGGAGAGCGCGAATATAAGATGCCATTAGCACTTTCTTCGATACACTCCAAGGTTGTGAACTTCTCGTCGCGTAAGCTGCTAGGATCGTTCGCGGAATGAGTGAGCGGCATGTCGCTAGCCACCGTTGGATGGTCATTGCATGTTGCAACGAAAAAACGGCGGCTAGCGCCTTGCCGCTCACTTCCAAAGCGGACACTTATTCATAGAGCGAGCCTAAGCTTGCGAATCGAACCGGCAAACTGACAAGATCAACCGTCAGGTCGCAATCGAGCCTGGAACGCCTCTCATCCTTACTCCTCTCGGAACAGCGGGCTGTCGATGACGGCGGCGATGGTCTCGACGATGCGGTAGTTGTATTCGGCTGACTTAGCCACAATCTTCTCAATCTCGTTGTAGTCGTCCGGTTCTTCGCCGTTGGCATAGGTCAGCAGCTTGATGACGAAGTTGCGGAGGAAGCGGTCTTGGTTTGCTTTGGATTGCATGAGCAGTCCGAAGCCGGTAATGTCGGTATACTCAGCGCCGCTCAGGAAGCTGGCCGAAGCATCAATCGGGATACCCGCCGGCTTCGTCCCTCGGCGACCATTGGCCTTGGTTGCTTCATCTGTTGCCGATGTTTCGGCGGGCATGTCGTAGACATCTCGCCAACCGCCGACGGGATCGCAATTCTCAAAGGCGTAACCAAACGGATCGATGCTCTGGTGACAGGCCGCGCAGGTCTTATCGGACCGATGGGCTTCCAGAACTTCCTTGATGGTCCGCGCTGAACGGACATCGGGCTCTTCAATCTTGACGTTCGCCGGCGGGGGCGCGGGATGGATGCCTAGAAAGTTCTCCATCACATAAATAGCTCGATGAATTGGTGAATGCCGAGGCTGTCCGCGGTGACGGTCAGAAACGCTCCCATCCCCAGTAGCCCACCGCGTCGGCTGTCGGTGAAGGTGACCTTGCGGAGCCGGGAGTCCTGCGGAGCATCGTCGACCCCATAAACGACCTCGAGATCTGAGTCGGTTTATTCAGGCGATTGTGTATTTTAGAGGATTGGGCACACGGGAAGTAGCCGCTGTTGCCGCATTCAGGTAAATATGACTCGTTTCGTAAACCTGACGAGCATCCAAAAAGTTTTTTCGTTTTTGCGTTAGCTTAGCCCTCCGGTGACTATTCACTATTCAATGAGCCAATCCGATCCACCTTCGTCGTTGAATCCTGAAGAAGACCTCGCCGTTGAAATGGCGAGCATCCAGCCGCGTTTGTACGGATTTATCCTCAAACGCTTGGCCGACCGCGAACAGACGCTCGAGGTGCTTCAGCGGACCAATTTGGTGCTCTGTCGTAAGGCGGAAGAATTCGAGCGTGGTTCGAGTTTCGCGGCTTGGGCGTTCACGATCGCAAAATTCCAGGTCATGGCCTGGCGGAAATCCGAAGGAGCTGGGCGCTTGGTTTTCACCGATCAGGTCAATCAGTTGCTGGACCGATCGGTGGACGAGGAAGCCCAGTCGGTCGATGAACGTATCCCCTTTCTCAGACAGTGCCTGGAGGGATTGAAGGAACAAGATCGCACATTGATTCAACAGCGTTATCGAGATGGCGAGCCAATTGTCGAGATTGCGAAAACGCTAGCCAAAACGGTCGACGCAGTTGGGATGCGGTTGTCGCGAATCCGCCGTCAATTGGGTGACTGCGTGCGAACGAAATTGAAAGTGGAGGGGTCGGCATGAATACGAAACC
>JBGSJT010000557.1:0-25494 GCA_041741715.1 Pirellulaceae bacterium
GCTATCCGGTCCTACTCTGGCCGCCAATCCCGATAGTTCCTAGCCGAAACCAAAGCCGAACAAGACGAAAAACCTGCCGCTGGCAACGATTCCAGCCAGCAACCAAAATCGTCGCGCCCACACCTTCGGCGAATGTTTACAATCCAAGCGTTCAAAGTGGCGCTGTCCAATTAAGAACTAGCGGCAATATCAGCTCGACGCGCCAGCGAGTGGGTCTCAGGATCGCTTTTGTCGCTCTGTCGCCGCAAACGCGTTATTCAGGCGACCCAACCGCTGGCGCGTCGAGCTGATACTGTGTCCGATAGTGGCCTAGTCCAATTCGCTCACGTTACTTCCCACAGCACGGGCCCGATGACATCGGTTCTGGGGGTCACTCCCAACCCAGGTGCGTCACTGGCTTTCATAAAGCCATGCTCGCGTTGAGGTGCGCCATCAGCGTTGATGACTGTCGTGTAACTGTTGAAATCGGTGCTCGTGAAGCGAAACTCTTCGGGGGTACTGTGGGCCAAATGGGCAATGGCCGCGGTCGTGACATCGCCTCCCCAACTATCTTCGAGCGTCATGGCTATCCCCATGGAGCAACAGAGATCGCGTGCCTGTTTAGTCTTCGTCAAACCACCGAGTTTGCTAATCTTCAGATTAACTACGTCCATGGCCAGATCTCCCTTGGCTCGCAACAACATGTGGATGTCGTCGATGTTTTCATCCAATACGAACGGGTGCGAGGTATTGCGACGCACGGCCAAACACTCTTCGTAGGTTAAGCAGGGTTGTTCGATGTAGACATCCAAGTCGCTGACGGCGCGGACCACGCGCATCGCTTCATGCTGCGTCCAGCCAGTATTGGCGTCCGCTACCAACCGATCGCTAGACTGCAAGACCCCGCGCGCAGCGCGAATACGTGCGATGTCAGTATCGGGATCACCACCTACCTTCAGTTGGAATCGCGTGTATCCCTGCTCTTTGTAGCTGGCAACATTCTCTGCCATTGCATCAGGTGCTACTTGAGATATTGCGCGATACAGTCGCACACTCTCACCGTAACGTCCACCCATCAACAGGCACACGGGCAATCCAGTTGACTTACCCAGCAGATCCCAGCAGGCCATGTCGATACCGGTTTTTACATACGGATGCCCCTTCATGGCGGCATCCATGCGGTGGTTCAGCACCCCTAGTTCGCGTGGATCGAGTCCAATCACATGCGGACTTAATTCGCGCAGGCCCGTCCTGACCCCCTCCGCATAAGCTGGAAGATAGAAGGGTCCCAGTGGACAGACTTCGCCATAGCCGATTAGACCTTCATCCGTCTCGACGCCAACCAGTGTGCTATCGAAAACCGTGACGCTTTTTCCGCCAGACCATTTGTAGCTCCCTTCGACCAACGGCAAATCGACGCGATGAACAAAAATTCGAGCAATCTTCATGAACAGCCATCCCTTGTGTGACAAGGCGTGAGTCAAAATCAACCAAGTGCCAGTCGCACTCAGACCGTGCAAACGACGCATAAGTGTAGTCGATTCCACGCCGCGTGACTGCCCGTACTCGGCGAAGTCGTGGACGCAATTCTTGGAGAGGAACCACTGAGCTACCCTTTGATTGGTTAGACTAAAAGCATGAATGACGAATCGATTCCCGGTCCCCATAATCGCTTTTTTTTGCAGACCTTTTCCGAACTGGAACTAGCGTCGGCATTGTTAGCGAATCATTTACCCCCCACGACGCTCGCGAAGCTGGACTTAAAGTCCTTGAGGCTTGCCAGCGGCAGTTACATTGACGACGAACTTCGTGAGACGAGCTCCGATCTGCTTTTTGAAGTCAATCATGTCAATGGCGATGAAACGGTGTTGGTCTATGTGTTGACCGAACACAAAAGCTACCAAGATTGGATGACACCCTTTCAACTACTCAAATACATGGTCCGAATTTGGGAGAATCGCCTTCGCGATGGCAATTCCTTGTGCGTGATCATTCCAATGGTGATTTACCACGGAGAGACGCGCTGGACGACTTCGTTGACTCTAGACGATATCATTCAGGCCTCCGAGGAACTCAAGCGGTACGTGCCTCACTTTGCTCTCGACTTGCTCGATTTGAGCGGCCTGTCAGACGAGGAACTTGGAAAAAATGAGCATTTGAAACCGATCCTATTGCTGTTAAAATACATTCGTAGCCCATCACTTGCTGATCGCCTGGTCGAGTTGCTGGGGATGATCGCTAATTTGACCGAACAAGGCTACGGAGTAGATTTCTTCAAAACAGTAATTATTTACTTGGCGACGGGCACCATGCAACTCAGGCGTGGTGATCTAATCGACGCCGTCCGCGTCACATTGAAAGAACAGGGAGACACATTAATGCCAACGATCGCACAGCAATGGGCCAATGAAGCTCGCGAAGAAGGGCGTCAGGAAGGGCGACAGGAAGGGCGACAGGAAGGAAAGGTCGAAGGGCAAATAGGATTGCTCGAACGCCTGTTAGGGAGGTTCGTCACGTCGGAGCAGGAACTTGCCAATCTTCCGCTGGCGGAACTCAATGCGCGGCTCCAGCAATTAGAGCGAGAGTTTTCGGATTTGCGTCGAAAGGATGAGTGAGACTAAACCCCAGTCCAATTGGGAACTTTATGCGGTGATATTGATGGCCGTGTGGCAAACAGGTTCTCGCCAAGCCAGCAAAGCAAACATCTACCTTGTCCATGCCAGCCATTTGTTAAATAGTCCCTTCACGAAGGGAGTCAGCTTGGTTCGATTGTATTGATCACCAAGCTTGCGGATAGCTTCTGCTTGCGTTGGATATGGGTGAATCGTGGAGGCTATTTTTCCGAGCCCCATGCCGTTGGTCATCGCCAACGTCACTTCTGAAATCAGGTCCCCTGCCGAGCGGGCCACGATCGTTCCGCCGACGATGCGGTCGGTTCCCTTTTTTACATGAATCTTAACGAGGCCGTTTTCTTCGCTCTCAAGTATGGCGCGATCAACCTCATGAAAGCTCTGGACATAGGTGTCGATTGAGATGTTCTGCTCTCGAGCCTGATGCTCGTACAATCCGACGTGCGCGATTTCGGGCGAGGTGTAGGTACACCAGGGGATCACCAATGAGCTGGTCTTCTTGCGCCCCATAAAGAGCGCATTCTGAATCACGATGCGGGCCATGAAGTCGGCTGCGTGAGTGAACTGAAATGCCGAACAGACATCTCCCGCCGCGTAGATCATCGGATTAGTGGTTTGTAGGCGATCGCTAACAGTGATCCCCTTTTTACTAAAATTGACGCCAACAGCTTCCAGGTTGAGACCGTCAATGTTGGGAGCTCTACCTACGGAAACGAGTAGTTGATCAACGGGCTCGTCATAATTAGTACCATGCGAGTCGACAGACAATCGTATTCCACTGTTATTTTTGATGGTCAACTGCTTGCCGCAACACAGGAGCCTGACACCGTCGCGGAGCATCGTGCGTTGTACGATTTCGGCAGCATCCCGGTCTTCGCGCGGCAGCATGCCATGTTCGGACTCGACCAACAATACCTTCGATCCGAGCTGAGCGAACGCCTGGGCCATTTCACATCCAATTGGGCCAGCACCGATGACACCCAGGCGTTTGGGAAGTTCCGTCAACGAAAATAGATTCTCGTTGGTTAAATAGTCAACCGTTTCCAGTCCAGCAATAGGCGGTGCCGCAGCCCGCGCCCCTGAGGCGATAACTGCTCGTTTGAAGGTGAGCTTCGTCCCGTTGACATCCACCGTGCTCGAGTCGACAAAACTGGCTTGACCGAAGTAGACATCGACCCCTAGAGCTCTGAACCGTTCCGCTGAATCGTTGGGACTGATTTGGGCGCGCAGACGGCGCAACCGCTCCATGACAGCAGCGAAATCGACCTCGATATTGTCTGAACCGTGGATACCAAATTCGCCCGCATGTCGCACCGCTGCGGCAACTCTGCCAGCGCTGATCAGCGCTTTGGATGGCACGCAGCCCACATTCAAACAGTCACCACCCATCAGTCCTCGTTCGATGAGAGCGACTTTAGCGCCCAATCCCGCAGCGCCAGCCGCAGTCACTAGCCCGGCCGTTCCCGCGCCAATCACAACTAAGTTGTAGCGCCCACTCGGGATCGGATTGGTCCAGTCTGTTGGATGGACATTCGCTTGAAGCGATTGATTGAAGTGATCCAAAGGTTCAAGTTGTTCTAAGTAGCTCATGGCTTCTCGCAAGTTGGACTCGACCGATATGTCATTTTCGAAGAATACTGATCGGCGGAGCGATCAGCGACTATCCCATAATTCCGTAAACGTTCACAATCTTCTTAATAGCCAGCGGCAGGAAACCGAGGATAGCGAATGCCAAAAGCATCTGCCAACTTAGTATGCTACCCACTCCTTTGTCCGCGAGGCTCCGCAGGCTAGGGACTGTCGAGCCAGCATAGACATAGGCGGCGGTACCGGGCAACATTCCGAGTTGACTGACCCACCAAAACGTGATAGCGCGAACCTTGGTGAGCCCCATCACTGCGTTGATAACAAAAAATGGGACGGCTGGAACGAGTCGGAGCGTGAACAAGTAGAACGCACCTTCGCGTTCAAATGCTTCATTGATGCGGGCTAGTCGATCGTGCAAGCTGGCTTGAACCCAGTCTCGCAACAGATATCGACTGAGCAAGAAAGCCACCATTGCCCCTCCCGTCGAACCAAAGCTGACGACCAACAATCCTTCCCAGAATCCGAAATACCAACCGCAGACCAACGTTAGCACTGCAGCACCCGGAAGTGACAGACCTGCCACCACTACGTAGATCGCCAGCGCTAAAAACGCCGCCAGCACCGGAGTGTCAACTTGCCAAGCACGCAATTGTGCTTCTTGACTGGCCAAGGTTTCCAGCGAAAGCACGTCGCGCAAAAGCCAATACAAAATGCCGCCAATTGCGACTACTGCCGCTAGCAGAAGGGTTTTCTTCAACCACTCACTATTCTGATATGCACTACTGGAATGTCGTTTTTCGTCTATCATTGAATCGTCCTTGAGGTCGCCAAAATACCAGCTCGACGCGCTCGCGAGTGGGTCGCTATTTTTTCGTTCTGTTGTCGCCGCAGTTTCTGCCGGATGTGAATGATCGCACAGAATCACAGCCGAGCAACAGGTAGTATTACAGTTAGTCTCGTGCCTAAAAGGCCTGTCGTAGCTACGTTCGCCAGAACGTAGATTCCTAGCGGTCTGGCGACCGCAGCTACACAGGAGTGGATGAACACAACAGGAGGAGTAAATGTTAAGCATGGATTATTGTGGTCGATTGATCGTGGGCTGTGTCATTGTGATCGGCAGTTGGAGGTTGTCACTATCGGCCCAAGCAAGTGATATTTTAGTTGGCGGCGATGTTCCCTCTGCGCAGCAAGTGCCGCTCGGGGGCATTGATCACACGGCCTGGGATGGCCTGTTGCACAAGTACGTTGATGAGAGAGGGATGGTCCAGTATGCAGCCTGGAAAAAGTCTGCGGAGGATATGCAAGCCCTAGACCAGTACTTGCAGTTGTTGTCTTCGTCCAGCGGGCAAGGGAGTCGAGAAGCACAATTGGCTTTTTGGATCAACGCCTACAATGCCGTAACCATCCAAGGTATTTTGAATAAGTACCCGACTTCCAGCATTCGCAATCACACCGCGCGACTGTTCGGCTATAACATTTGGAAAAATCTCAAGCTGATCGTGGGTGGCAAGCCGACCTCGCTCGACGACATGGAGCATCAGATACTACGAAAAATGGGAGAGCCCCGGATTCACTTTGCGATTGTCTGTGCTTCCATCGGCTGTCCCCGCTTGCTCAACGAAGCCTACACTGCCGAGCGCATTGATGAACAGTTGACTTTAAATACGCGGGCTTTTTTCGCTGATGCAAGCAAATTTCGTTATGACGAGGCCCGTAGTACATTTTACATCTCGCCGATCCTAGAATGGTTCGGCGAAGATTTTGGCAACTCTCAAGTTAAGCAATTGCAGAGAATCGCTCCCTGGCTTCCCGACGTTGCATCTCAGCAAGCGGCATCTACAGGTAAGGGAAAGATTGCGTTTTTGGACTACGATTGGGGATTAAATGACCGACAATATCATTCGCGTTAATGAAAGTGGTCGCTCATGCCGAGCTTGTTGTACCACGCATCGTTGATTGTGGCCCCCCGTGAGCTTGCCACATATTGCCTGTCAACGCTTCGAGTATCAAAACGGAACTGCGATGTTTTTGAAGACACTTCACCGCGCGGGAAACGCATTGGCCTCCCCCGTGCAGCAACTAGCGGTGCTAAGCGATCTTACCCGCATTCAGGGAGGGGGGTTCCAGCAATGTCTTAGTTCTTCGGGCGCACAAAGCATCCAACGCACGCGTTTTAAAACGCTGCAGATTAACGTGGGGAAGGTTTGCAATCAAACATGCACGCACTGCCACGTCGACGCAGGACCGGATCGTCGCGAAAGCATGTCCCAGGAAACAGCCGAGCAGGTGATTGAATTCTTGTCGCGTTCACCTGTTGAAACGCTGGATATTACTGGTGGTGCGCCTGAAATGAATTCCAATTTTCGCTTCCTAGTCGAGCGAGCTGTCGAGCTGGGGAAGAAGGTCATCGATCGTTGCAATCTTACAATTCTATTGGCGAACGGATTTACTGACTTGCCGGTATTCTTGGCCAGCCATCGCGTTAATGTTGTCGCTTCACTCCCGTGCTACTTGGAAGAGAACTGTGACGCTCAACGCGGCGACGGAGTTTTCGTGAAGTCGATCCAAGCGATACGCGCGCTTAATGAACTTGGGTATGGCCATCCCGCTTCAGGCTTGCAGCTCGATTTGGTTTACAATCCGGTTGGTATCGGACTACCTCCCGACCAGACGAAACTCGAACAACAATACCGCGAACAGCTAAACGAGCGCTATGCAATTCGCTTTCATCGGCTGTTCACGATCACCAATATGCCAGTCAGTCGATTCTTGCACGACCTACTCCAACAGGAGAAGTATGAGGTCTACATGCAAAAACTGATCGACGCCTTCAACCCACGAACGGTCGACGATCTGATGTGCCGCTCACTAGTCTCCGTGGATTGGAACGGATACCTATACGACTGCGACTTCAATCAGATGCTCGACTTGCCGCTGGTCGCGCGGAGCCGTCGACTGCATATTTCTGAATTGTGTGATGCAGATCTACTCGATCGCACGATTCAGACAGCCAATCATTGTCTTGGATGCACAGCAGGTGGTGGCTCCAGCTGCACGGGGAGTTTAGCTTGACACCGCTCTCAATCGGGTAACGCAAACGCTACCAGTGTTCCACCGCGTGGACGGCCACTTTTGCCGCCGCCAGCGGAAATGACCACATACTGCTGACCGTTGACACTGTACGTGCTGGGGCTGGCGTTGCCGCCGAAGGGTAGTTGCGTTTTCCAGAGAATCTCCCCGGTCTCCTTGTCGAACGCGCGAAACGTTTCGTCAGCGGTCGCTCCGATGAAGATTAGGCCTCCGGCCGTCACCAGTGGGCCGCCATAGTTCTCCGTGCCAGTTGGCGGGATGCCTCGGGCTGTCAGCGCGGGATACTCGCCTAACACCACCTGCCACTTGATCTCGCCCGTGTTGAGATTTACCGCGTTGAGAGTGCCCCACGGCGGCTTGATCGCGGGATAGCCCTCAGTGTCGAGCCAGCGACGGAATCCTCCAAAGGCGTAGGCGGGGCCCTCCTCTTCCGCTTCCGTGGTTGCCGGTTCGGGGGTCCGTAATTTCTGTTGAGGTGCAGTAGGCGCGCCTTGGCTGAGCACGAAGTCAAGAATCGCGGTCCGTCTGGCTTCAGGCATGGTCGAATATCCGGGCATCCGCCCTCCACCCTGTCGCGTGATCTGCTCAATCTCCGCTCGTGTCTTCCGTTTTTCAATGTCCAGCAGCGGTGGGAACTTTAATTCAAGATTGCCCTTTAAATCGATGCCGTGGCAGACGCCACAATAGACCATGTAATCGCGCTCGCCCGGTATCAGCTTCGAGCCATCGGCATGGCGGGTCTCGATCATTTGCAGCAGCCAAGGCATCTCATTGACGTTGACGTAGTAGATCCCTTCAGGATCAGCTGCTCCTCCGCCCCACTCCATCCCGCCGTCGAATCCGGGAAACATCACTGTCTCATTCAGACTCGGAGCAGGAAAAGGCCCAAAGTTTGGCGCCGCTTGAATCCGATCTAGCGTCAGTTGCCGCGTCTCAGGCGAAATGTCCGAAGCATCCTCTAAAGTGTAGCTTTGCCGCATCAGTGGTGGTGGCTTGGTGGGGAACGGCTGAGTTGGCCAAGCCTGCTCGCCGATCAATTCGGATTGCGGAACGGGCCGCTCCTCAATTGGCCAGAGCGGATGGCCCGTGACGCGGTCGAACACAAAGAGCAACCCATGTTTGGTCCCCTGTGCAACCACATCAATCTGTTTGCCGCCGTGGTTGACGGTCAGCAGAACTGGCGCACAGGGCAAGTCTTTGTCGAGCAGATCGTGATGCACGATTTGAAAATGCCAGATCCGCTGGCCAGTGGCGGCGTTGAGCGCGAGGATGCAATTGGCGAACAGGTTCTCTCCATGTCGTGTACCTCCGAAGAAATCGGGCTCGGCGGTTTTCGTCGCGACGTAAACGATGCCACGCTGTTCATCCAACGACTGTCCGCACCAAGGCATCAGACCGGTCGCGGTTTCATAGGTATCCTCGGGCCAGGTGTCGTAGCCCACCTCGCCGGGTCGGGGGATCAAGTGAAAGATCCAACGCTGCTCGCCGGTCCTGACATCAAAAGCCCGAACTGCGCCCTGGCCGCCGACACCGCCAACGATCAAGACATCTTTGTAAGTGACGCCGGGCGTGTTCAGTCCCGAGCCAAGATTGATCGATCCATTATCGCCAAAATCTCGGATGGTTTTTCCGGTTTTCGGATCTAATGCGAAAAGAAAGCCATCGACTGCGGTAAACAATCTCTGCTCCGCGCCGTTTTCGCTGGCCCAATAAACCAGTCCGCGCTGCCGCGCGCGACCACTTCCTGTCTGTTCGTTGGCAGGATCCCATTTCCAGAGTTCCTTCCCCGTGGCCGCGCCCAGTGCGATCACCTTGCGCGATGGGGTCGGCGTGTAGAGCACGCCATTGACAATGAGATTATTCGCCTGATATTCGTCCGCGTCCCCTGTCTCATAGGTCCAGGCAACTTCCAGTTGAGAGACGTTTGCGCGATTGATCTGATCGAGCGGCGAATAGAGATTGCGCTCTTTGCCTCCGAGATAGACTGGCCAATTCGCGTCCTGTGCGTGAGCCAAGCTTAACCAGCAACAGCAAATAACGACCAGTGGGAATTTGTATGAACCATACATAAAAAGAGTCACTTCCGCAGAATCTGTGAGTAGGTTTTGACATTAACTTAGCACTTCACGCGTTTCCAAAAACTGACACTTCTCGCTGAACGCCACCACGCACAGGCTCGTTCCCAGGCTCCTGCCTGGGAACGCACTGTCTTGGAGGCTCCGCCTCCCGCGTCCTTGGAACCAACGAACGACATTTCGGCAGGCGGAGCCTGCAATGCATTGGGTTCCCAGGCGGAGCCTGGGAACCAGAGGGTGGCGTTCAGCGAGAAGTGTCCAAAAACTCAAACTTAAACTCGCGGTGTGGAATTTCAGGTTCAAGATTGAGGAGAGTTTAAGTTTAAGTTTTAACGCGCGATCGTGCTGGCAGCCTCTTGGAATTGACGGCGCACGTCGGATGCATCTGAGTTTTCGAAATTGGATCGCTGCGTCATCAGGACGTAGACGCGTTCCTTGGTTGGGTCAATCCAGGCTTGTGTACCGTAGGCACCGCCATGACCAAAACTACCTGACGATAGTACCTCCGAAACACCCTGTGGTTCGCGCACCACGCAACAGGCAACTCCCCAACCGTTTCCGGGGGTGAAGCCTGTGACCAATTCGCCAGTAACGATGGTGCGCATCGTTTTTACTGACTCTGGGGATAGCACGCGTTTGCCGTCCAGTTCCCCGTCGTTGAGTAGCATGCGGCAGAACTTGGCGTAATCGTTGGCGGTCGAAAACAATCCACCATTGGCCGCTGGCATGCGATTCTCATCAGTTGGCGAGCGACCCGCCAATAATTTGATGGTGGTCTCTTCCAGCTCTCCAGCTTCGGTTCGTTGATAGGATTTCGCAAGCCGCGGAAGTTGTTTCTGGCTAAGATAAAACGTTGTATCGACCATACCCAGTGGTTCGCAGATTCGCTGCTGCACGAATCGATCGAACGGTTGATGTGAAACAACTTCGACAATACGAGCTGCCGTGTTGATACCTGTTTGGCTATATTTCCACTTGCTCCCTGGCGCAAACAGCATTTTAACTTTCGAATAGCGTTCCGCAGCCTCCGTCAAATCGCGCGAAGTGTAAGCTTCCTCGGCCGCTAGCTCGGCCATGCCCGAGGTGTGGCTCAGCAATTGACCAATGGTAATGATCGCCGGTGTACCATCGTCGAGTTTAAGACTCTCCATTTCGGGCAAGTGCTTGGTAATTGGATCGTCGAGCGATAGTTTGCCTTCTTCTTGCAGCAGCATGATGCAAGCGCCCGTAATGGGCTTGGTCATTGACGCGATCCAGAAAATTGAATCGTTTGTCATCGGTTTGGCATGTGCTTTGTCAGCCATGCCATAGGACCGAGTCACGAAAGTCCCTTGTTTATCGGCCACCAGCACGACAACTCCAGCAACTTGGTTTGTCTCCACAAAAGCATTCATAGCCGAATCGAGAGACCGAGTCGCTTCGTTGTCTTGGTGCGCAATCCGAGCATTGTCTTTTCTGACCTGCTGTGAAATGGCTAGGTTTGAACTCCCAAGCACGACAAAGATTCCCACTAGCCAACTGGTATTACTCATTGTCAAATTCCTTAGTTGATTTTGTAAACAGGTACGCGTACCGCGAATGAACCGCACGGCTAGCTCCACTCCCAATCTGCTCATCCAAAATATCCTCGGCTGCGGTCATTCTTTTCGTGTGGCCTTCTTCTTTTCGTTTGCTTCCTGCGAGTCCTTCAATGGCTAGTTGGTAGGCAATGAAACTATCCAAGTTGCTCACGGAGCGCCTTCTCTAACGCGTCAACAAGCGCCAACTCTTTCGCCCACTTCCGCAAATACAATTCATCGAGCGGCCCCTGCATGAAAAGAATATCTTGCACGTCTCCCAAATCGCGATATCGATTGGCCATCAGTTTAAGTAGGATTATATCTTCAGGAGAGGCAACCCAGGCTTTGAAACCGTTGACGGGAATCAATTGCTTTCGATTCATGACGCTCGACTGGAATGGCGTTTCCGCTAAAAACAAATCAGCCACAAGCGTGCGCCCATCGATGAATGTCTTCGCCTTGACTAATGGCATGCCGGCTACTTTATCCGTCCACCCGCCTTTGTACATGTCGTCCACATCGTAGCCTAACTCGTCGATGGCGTCGAACAAGTCGGAAAGTTGCTCGCGTTTGATGGAAAGTTTTAAGTCCACGTCATACGTTGCCCTTGGCACACCATACGCGCGGACTGCCCAGCCGCCTATGATCGCGTAAGGAATCTGGAGGTCTGTAAGCAATTTGATCAAATCGCCCAACAGTTTTTCGACAGGCGTCATGGCTGTTGATTTTCTTTTGGCTGAATGGACGCCGCCAGTTTCTCCAAGATATTCCTGTTCCGCAGATCGTTCTCGCGATTCAGCAGCTCAAAACGGCGGTCGATTTCTTCCGGCGTGCCGCGCATCATGGCCGGCCATTGCTCACGGAGCATATCGAGCGACAACGCGATCCGCTCACCCGGGGTCATGCGGCGGTATTCGTCGAGTTGTTCGCGGCTGAGCATCGCTGCTTTCCATTGCCAGGCTTGTAGTGGGACAGTACACGCCCCTATCGTACCTTGCCGAAGCGCGATAGGGCAGACGAGTTGCTTTTCTCGGGTATCCAACGCAGGTTGAACAGCCTTGGTTGTTTCTTCCTACTCGCCTGCCTGAAGCTGTTTGGTTGGGGTTAGCTCGAGGTAATCGATGCCAATGCCATGTTTTTTTTCAGAGGCTGCGTTGGCACCTTTGATTTCGATTATGATTTGCTGTCGCCCAGCCTTCAGGGCGTGCGTGCCGAATTTCAATCGGCCGGTATTGCCAACGACATCGGGGCGATAGAGGTCTATTTCCTTGGCGAGCACGACACCGTTTAGTTTCAGATCCACGATGGCATAGTCCGGTGCTGTCGTAAGTACTGTGCCAACGTCGTAATCGCCAGCCACGTTCAAATCAAACTCAAATGTTAGTTGGTCATTGGGCTGTGCATCAATCCAGAGTACCTGCCAGCCACCGCTCCATTTCTCACTGCCGAAGTTAGCCATGTCCTGTGCAAACGCATGACCGCCATCGCAACTTCGAATGTAAAGTGTCTCCCCTTCAATGCGAAGATCGGAAGTGGTAGAAGGGGGCTCCGACGACGAATTGCTTTGATTCACCTCAGGTTGCGAGTTGGACTTGAGTGCCTCGACATCAACGATCAAGTTTGATTCGTTCTGGTCTGCTCTCAATGAACCCCATTGTTTGACATCGCCCCCAGCGGATACAGTTACGATTCGACTACCATCAGGGCTCCACATGCCACAAGCGCCGACACCATCCTGCTGAGTAAGAGTAATTAGCTTGTCTCCGGTCGGACCATCAATGATCGTCAGCGAATCGTCGACAGTGCTGCACAACAGGCGGTGGCCTGTAGGCGACCATTGCAGTCCTAAAATATGACTTGAATGAACCTGCATTGTTCGCAGCACTTTTGCAGATGTTGCATCGAGAATGTTAAGCACGCCGCTGTAGCCTCCAACGGCGATTTGAGTGCCATCCGGGCTATAGGCCATGCGTTCCATCCCGCCAACCAGCGATGCGGACTCAGCGACTAGTTTTTTTTCTTGGACGTCCATAATGCGTACTGTAGAACCTCCAGAATGGCTGTGCATTGCGTAATGCCGTGAATCTGGACTCCAAGCACCGCGGATTCGGGGGCGGTACGAGTCAAGCTGAAAAAGCAATTCGCCACTGGCCGCAGAAAATATATCGACACTTCCCAACGAATTTTTCTTCCGTCGTTGTCCGGCAGTCGCCGAGAGATACGTGCCGTCGGGGCTCCATTCGGCGGACATGGCCATGTCGAATGTGCTGGCTTGTAGGCTGCGAATTTGCGTTCCTGCCAAGGGCTCCCACTCAATGACCTTTCCGGATTGATCCAATGTTGCCAGCCTCTTTTCTGACGGGTGCCAGCTAAACCGAGTGAACGCCGTGGAGGTGCGTAGAGTTTGAATTATCTCGCAAGTACTGGCACGGCAAATAGAAATCTCGTAAAACGCACCACAAGCATATAAGTCAGGATCTGCGGGGCACCATTCGGTCCACCAGATCCTGGACGATCCACAAGGCACTTTAAACTGAGTCGTTGCATCTGAAATTGCACTACTTAGAAAAACCCGCAAGTTGCCATCGAGATCAACGCTGATGGCGGTTTCGGTGGCGGTGTCCCAGTCCATCGAAATCAAAGCACTTCCATGAATGTTAAGGGTTCGTTCTACCGTTCCTGTGGCAACATTCCAAAGAAGCGCCTGCTGATCTTGCCCCACGGAGAGGATCGTGTTGCCATCGTTACTCCAGGCGAAGGCCCTAGGAGGTTGTGTTAGTCTCAAAAACGATCGCTCTTGTCCGTCAATCTCATACACATTTATCTGATTCTCAGGCCAGTCCCAAACGGAACCGAGTTGCGAGCCGGCCGAGTTCCACTCCATATCCGTAACCTCAACACGGTTATGAAACTTTTTCCAGACCATGGTGTTCGATTGGATATCGAGAACCGCTAACCAAGAAACTCCTGCGACAGCGATGAATTTTCCATTGGGATGCCAATCCAACTGCTTGGCCTCTGTGGGCAACGATATCAGCGTCTTCAAATGTTGACCTGAAGCACGAAACAGGTCGATCCTCCCAATTCCACCTAACGCGACTTGCGTTCCATCGGGGCTCCACGCGACGCCACGATTCTCGCTTGGAACCGAGTCGTTTTCAGTCTGAAACTTCGAGGTGCATTTGTGCTCAGCTACGTCCCAGATCTGAACTTCGTTCCTTCCTTGTGCGACCGCTAGCAGTCCCCCCTTGGGTTGCCAAGCAAAGTGTATCTGTGTGTCTCCAGGAATGCGTTGAATTATCTGCCGTGACTGGCCGTCAAGAATATCAATGTTTCCATCAAAGCGGCGAACGGCGACAAGTTTGCCATCGTCGGAGTATTGCACGTAGCACCATTGCCCCTGGCCGGATAGAATGCGACGCGAGCGACGCTGCACTTGATCTTCAAAGAAGTACCATTCCCAGCCGCGAAAATCTGGTTCATTGTCATCGGGTTTTGACTCCTCAAGCAATTGTTCGAGTTGCCCGAAGTCTTTTTCGCGATAGGCCGCCAGCATTGGAAACAGGCGTGCCTTGTAGACATTCCACTGAGAAACCTTGAGCGCCGTTTGAGAGCCCGCTAGGTTTTGATCTGCGACTGTCCTGAGTCGTGCCTGCTCAATCGCCGAATAGAAACCACCGACACCGGTAAGGATGATCAAAAACAAAGTTGCCGCCACCCACGGGTTCCGTTTGGCCCAGCTCCAGGCTTTAGTTGCTTGGCTTACGGGGCGGGCCTTGACCGGCCTTCCTTCCAAAAAAAGTCCCAGATCCTCGGCTAGCAATTGTGTTGTGCCGTAACGTTTGTGAGGTTCTTTCTCCAGACATTTGAGACAGATAGTTTCCAGGTTGCGAGGGACATTCGGGTTGACTTTTCGCGGTGAAATAGGCTCGTTTTGAAGCAATTGGATGATCGTATGAGACGGTGTTTCTCCCACAAAGGGAGCACGACTGGTTAGTAGCGCGTAGAGCACCGCGCCAAGTGAATAAATATCGGAGGCAGGTCCCACCAAGCGTGACTTTCCAGAGGCTTGCTCTGGAGACATGTAACCGGCTGTGCCGAGAATCTGACCACTTTCGGTCATCGTGGGTTGCTGGGTCTCGTCGTCGAGGCACACACGTTTGGCAAGTCCGAAGTCGGTGATTCTTGGCTCACCGGATGGAGTCAGCAGGATGTTCGCTGGCTTCAAATCACGGTGCACGATTCCCTGCAGGTGCGCATAGTGCATCGCCTCCGCCAAGCGACTGACCAGCAGCGCTGCCTGCTTTGCTGGGACTGGCTCATCTCGATGCAGCTCGGACAGATTGCCCCCTGCGACAAAGTCCATCGTGTAGAAATGATGCCCGTCGTGGATGCCAACTTCATGAACCGAAACAATCCCTGGGTGCGAAAGTTTCGCCGCTGCTTTGGCTTCAGCTTCAAATCGCTTGACATCGGTTGAGTTGGCAAGTTCGCCAGATCGAATCATCTTCAAGGCTACGAACCGATTGAGCTTCTTTTGTCGGGCTTTGTAGACAACCCCCATGCCTCCCGCCCCAAGCTTTTCCAGAATCTCGTACTCGCCGAAGTAACGCACAACAAACCCCGCTGCGGAATTGACCTGTTGCGATGTATCGTTGGCAGTCGGTTCAACAAATCTATCCTGCGGCGAGCAGCCCTCCTCGACATGCAGCAACCTTGCGTCAGAAAAGAACTCTTTCAACTCCGACGCGAAATCTGGGTATCGCAGAATGAATGCGTCCTGATCTGGAGGGCGATCAGTATCGGGCAAGCGATAGTATTCTGCGATGATTGCATCAAGCTGTCGTTCGCGTTGGGCATTGTCTTGTTCCGCGTTGGACATCGTTAAACTCCCTCTTGTAAATGCCCACGTAGCTTTTTCAAGCCCCGCCGGAGCAAACCGGCAACAGCCTCTTGAGTTCGGCCGAGATGCTGTGCAATTTCGGCAACAGACCAGTTGTGATAGTGTTTCAGAATGACTGCGGATCGCTCGTCTTCAAGCAACTTTAGCAGCGCCTCGGCCAGTTGTTCGGATCGTTCCTTCTTTATCAACGCCTCACTGGGAGATGTTTGCTCGGCGACTAAATTGTGATGGAGAAGAGCGGAAGACTTTTCTAGTTGATGCTGTAGAGTGACTTCACGTCCTGTGGCGCGTTTGAGTGTTCCATAGCGTCTGGCAAGGGTAAGTAGGTTATTGGTCAAGATCATTCTCAACCAAGCCCGCAGTTCCGCCTCCGACTTTCCACGAAAGCCAGCTAGATCTTGATGCGCATCGAGCATCGTCTGCTGCACGATATCAGAGGCACCTTCCTTGACACGCAAACGCGGACTCAACTGCAAGTCGGCCAGCAATTTCAGATAGTTGCGGTACTGCTCCAAGTCTGGAGTGGCGTTGCCTTCGGCTTTGAGAGTCATTTCTGCTTGCTGCTCCCAGTTGTGGCAAAGTCATTACCAATTAAATGTGAGCCCGAGTCGAAGACTCCCAGACAGGATAGTCATGGAGCACCAGCATGCCCTTCGGGCACTCTATCTAATTAGATGCCGTCTGGGAGTGTACCGTGCGCGCGAATTTTAGATTTTTTGGGTTCGCTCAAAACTCAAGGAAATCGCGATAAGTCCAGCTGTTCGGCGGTTGATCGGTAGCAGGCTGGCACCTCAGTGAAGAGAGGACTCACAACCCACACTTCTCTGGAGGTATCCATGCTCCCCACCAGACACCTCGACCCCATGGCGACTTTGTTGACCATCACGCTCGGCCTGATCGGTCTTCCATTTGTATGACAAAACGTGTTTGGAAACGACACTCTGAGGTCCGGCGATTTGGCCTGGTTGCTCACGATGCACAACATTCCCCCTCACCAATCTGATAAATTCGATGCGGTCGCGACGCCATCGGGCGAACTGCAGTTCAAACAGGTTCCACGAAAACGACCCGAAGCCGACCTAATCAGTTATCGTCCGACTCAGCAAACGCTCACGGCGTCAACGCAACAATAGATCCCCGGGAAAAAGTTAACAATCCAAGGAACCCCAATATGATTGGTCTCAATGTGTCAATACTTTCATCCATTTGGCACCGCGCTCAACTATTTGGAATCATCTCAGTCGGAATTCTGACAAACCCGCTTTGGGCTCAATTGCCGAAAGAATCGCGACTGAAGCACATTGAAGATGTTGTCCGAGAGGATCTCGATGCAATCAATCGAATCGTGATTACTGACGATGGAAAGTTTCTGTACGCGGCATCTTGGGCAGCGGGGACGGTAACCACATTTGCCCGCAAAGAAGATGGCCGACTAGAACATTTGGGTACAACGAAGTTGCCAGTGATGGATGGAGCAGTCGACGTTGCGATTAGCCCCGATCAGCGATTCGTTTCGGTGATCGCTTTTCGCTCCAATTCGCTGATGCTTTTCAATCGAGATTCGGAAACGGGTACATTGAAGGTCGATGGATACTCACGTAGTAAATTGCAGTTTTCGAACGCCGTTGACTTTTCGCCTGATTCACGGTTTCTGTACGTCTCTAACGCTCAAGACGAGACGCCTCGTTGCGGCTCCGTCGTGTGCTATGAAGTGAGCGATACTGGAGCACTTAGGAACGTTCAGAAACTATCTGGTCCAGAGTACTATGGTATGCGCGACATTCTTGTCAGTAAGAATGGCGAAAAAGCATACGCTGCGTGCGAACAAGCCGGTACGGTCCTCGAATTCGATCGCAGCGTCGAAACGGGTGAATTGTCTTTGGTAAATACTTTGAAAGATGGCGAAGGTGGCGTAAACAATATAGATGGCGTTCTTTCGCTTGTGCTTTCTGCGGATGGTCTCAATCTGTTCTCAGTCGCCGGTCGGTTCAAGGGGGACAACGCTGTGACTTGGTTTCGTGTTGGAGACGATGGCTATATGCACTTTGTAACGGATATTACAGAACTTGGCCGCTTCCGAGGTGGAAACAGTATTCAGTTTGATCCGACTGGAAAAACACTCTATGCAACTGCGACAGTTTCTGGATCAATCGCAGCCATTGCTGTCAATGAGGAAGAAAAGAAGCTGGTGCATCTAACAACACTAGTGGACGGGCAAAGTGGTTTGCTGACTGGGGCGGCTGGCCTGACCTTTTCACCGGACGGCAAATTTCTCTATGTGGCCATCGAGAACGCCGACGGGATTGGTGTTTATGAATTTGTTGCGCCGGACCCAGAGTAAGCGCACAGCCGCCACAGTTGGTACGAGCCATTGATTCGTGTTTGGGACGCCAATTGCCGAATGTTGTCGATAGGAATTCGTCCGTCGGTGGTATACATTCGAATGCTTGCCGATATAACGCAAGGCTTCCGCGAAGTCACTCTTGTTGCCCGAGAAGAAATCACCTTTAACTTTGCAATCTCGACTAGACGTGGCCGCGCGATGCCGCGTTCACTCACAGGTGATGCCGATTTGATATCCGGCAAGAATTACTTGGACGAGGGGAGAGGAATCCGCGTCCGCGTGAGCAATCTTTAGCGTTACGCAGAAAAGTCCAGCTCACGGAGCTGTGATAATTTCTCAAAATCTTTTCGCAGCAGCGCTCCCAAATAGATCAATCAGCACCTTGTGTAATAGGTAACGTTCAAGGTGTGTCGTATTGCTCCCTATACGGAAGGACGAAGAGATGCGTGTGAAGTTGAAATTGTTCGTAGCGGCGATTGTGATTCTTGCGTTGCAGATTGCCAACGCTCGTGCAGAAGTTTACGTTTTCGGTGACAGTTTATCTGAAACAGGAAATTTCTACGCGGCGACTGGAGGCACACTGCCACCTTCGCCACTCTATTTCAATGGACGATTCTCCAACGGCAACGCTTGGGTGGAGTATTTTGCAGCGGCAGTGCGCGAGCCAGTTCCGACCCCTAGCTTGCTTGGCGGTACGAACTTTGCTTTCAATGGTGCGCGAGCTGCGGGTGCATCACCGTACGGAACTCCAGCGCTAACGGAGCAGGTTTCAAGCTTTCTACTGGCAGGGGGTGGGACCGCCAATCCAAACGATATCTTCGTAGTTTGGGCAGGTGCAAACGATATATTTTTTGGTGCTAGTTCCGGTGAAGCGGATTTTATACCCCAAGCCATTGCGGGCATAAAGTCGTCAATCGAGGCGTTGTACAGTGCGGGAGCGCGTAAATTTGTTGTTCTCGATTTGCCGGCACTCGGCCAGACCCCGTTCTTTAACACCAACCCTTATCTGTCGATACAACTTGATGGCGCGACTTCGTCTTTCAACTTGGGTATTGCGAGTCTGACGCGCAGTTTGCGCAAGGAATTGCCTCAAGCGAGAATTGCCGACGTAAAAGTCAGTGGACTGTTTCAACTAATCACTCGGGCACCGAGGTTTTTTGGTCTACGGAATGTGAGTGAATCCTCTACTATCTTTGATCCAGTGACTGGAATTGGCTACTCACCGACTCCGGGAGCCGACCCCAATCGCTATCTTTTTTGGGATAGTGTCCATCCCACGGCTCAGGGACACAAGATCATTGCCGCTTATGTATTGCTTGATTACAAATTACATTGTGGGAGACGATGAGCGGATTGAAGCTCGCCGCCAAGAGGTGCACTGGTGTGTCCAACCGGTGCGATTTATCGTAACCGTTCACGCTTGATTGAGAGTACTACAATAGTCCCCAATTGTTCCGGATTTTGACGGTGGTATGCAGTCCGAGCTATTGAGCCAATGGTTCTACTCGCAATCAATTGCCACGTTTACTGTGAACGGTTACGATTTATGACTGGTGGTGAAAATCTCTTCGCTGGTCAACTTTCACAAGAACTCATGTCTCGGAACGACGTACATGCACCGTTTCTTAGTTGGTTCTGTCTGATTGAATCTAATGAGTATCATCACATGTCCTGATTGTAAGATACGCGTCATTGCCAATGTGGATGGTAAGTGCCCAAGTTGTCGCACTGATCTCACTTTAATTATTCGCGCTCTCCAATACGCTCCGGAATCGAAGCCTGATGAAGCGCCCCCCATCAAATTGCAACATGTCGCAACATCACCGTTCGCCCCGCCAGAGACGATAGAACTACCAATAGAACAATCAAACCACTTTGACGTATTTCATGTATTGTTCTCCTTCTGCGGCCGCATCCCAAGAAGCATTTACTGGCTTGCTGCAATTATGGGGCCGCTGGTGCTGATCGTACTCTTCGTTTTCGCCGAAGCCTTGCTGAACGAGGATTCGCAACTGCTGGGATGGATTGGTTTGTCGATCTCTTTCGCAATGATCTGGATGTCGTTTGCTGTCGGTGTCAAACGCCTTCACGACCTGGATTGGACCGGATGGTTGATAGTGTTTGGGCTAATACCTGGCTTGGGTCAACTATTCTTATTGTTTACTGCTGGGATGATGCGCGGAACGGATGGGCTAAATCGCTACGGACCGGATCCGTTGAAACTGTTGAAATGAAGTCCTTGCCGAGCGGTTGATTCTCCAGCTTGATACGCTCTGGAAAAAATGGATTGACATAACCGACGCCCGCCATTCATATGCGGACAGAAGAGACATGAGCGGCTCCGAATGGCACAAAAAATGTCGCGCGACGATACACGCATTGTATCATCGCTTTGCGTCCAACTATACGCTAGCGCTGCCGAATTGAGCCCAAAGTCTAACCAGCAAACGACTTCGGTCGCTTCTCAATTCCGTGGCACGCCAATTGCGAAAGAGAAATTCCGTATTTGGTGTTTCACCCTTTTACAGCTGTCTTCATGTCGCATCACATTGCTTCTGCGGCCTGCCATCTCTGCGCACTATTAAGTATGGGAGGATCAAAAATGAGAATCGCTATGATCGCGATGAGTGGCATTCGCTGCTGCGACAAGGAATTGCTGCGCAAGGGTCTGACTTTGCCAGGCTTCGTTGAGCGGAGCCAAACGATCGCGTCGCTCCCCAGTCTGAGCCTGTTGACGCTGGCTGGCATGACGCCAGCAGAGCACGAGATCACTTACATTGAAATTAGCGATCTACAGCAACTGGATGACCTGCCACAAGCCTTCGACCTGGTCGCGATTTCTAGTTTTAGTGCTCAAATCGGCGAAGCTTATACTTTGGCTGGTCGTTATCGAGAACTGAACGTACCCGTGGTATTGGGCGGACTGCACGTCACATCGATGCCCGATGAAGCGCTCGAGCACGGTGACGCGATAGTTGTTGGCGAAGGAGAAGTGGTGTGGCTGGACGTACTGCGAGACGCCGAGGCAGGCAAACTCAAGCGCCGCTATAGCTCATTCGATAGCCCGGAATTGGAAATGCGCGATGCTCCGATGCCTGCGTTCGAATTATTGGACATTTCGAAGTACAACCGGTTAACCGTACAAACCAGTCGCGGTTGTCCGCTGCGTTGCGAGTTTTGCGCAGCCAGTGTATTACTCACGCGGCGCTACAAGCAAAAATCGGTCTCGCAAGTAATGGCTGAAATCGACCGCATCTGTGAAATCTGGCCTCGGCCATTTATCGAGTTTGCGGATGACAACGCGTTCGTCAATCGGCGCTACTGGAAAGAATTGCTTCCCGAGCTGAAACAGCGCCGCGTGAAGTGGTTTGCGGAAACGGACTTGTCGGTGCATGAAGATGAACAACTGTTGCGGATGATGCGCGATAGTGGTTGTGCGGAGGTTCTAATCGGGTTTGAAAGCCCCATCTTGCCTGGACTGCAAGGTTTGGAAATGAAAAACAACTGGAAACGCAAGCGCTGGCCGCAGTACTTTGAAGCTGTGGAACGGATTCAGAGTTGCGGTATACGCGTCAATGGCTGCTTTATTCTGGGGCTGGATGGCCAGGGGCCCGATATCTTCGATGCGGTGTACGACTTTGCAGAGCAAGCCAAGCTGTACGACGTTCAGGTCACTTACCAAACACCTTTCCCCGGCACGCCGCTTTACCAACGACTCCAGCGTGAGAATCGCCTGTTGTTTCCGAACGCGTGGGAGAGATGCACGCTATTTGATGTGAATTTCCAACCGACACACATGAGTGCCAGCGAACTGGAACAAGGCTTTCACGCGCTGGTGGAACGGCTGTACTCCGACGACTTCACCTCACATCGCCGCTCGCAGTTCGCGCACAATTATCGTTACTCACGAAAACACAAGCTGTCCACCAATCTGTAGGATTGACAACTTTTTTTCGGCAGGAGAATCCTCGTTTGGACGGTCACACATTATATCTCACGATGCTGCAAGAACCTGGCAACGCAACAGGCTTTGTATCCGCAGGGCGAACAAATCGTATCTTCGGATGGACGATGCTGTTGACTGGTATCGCTTTGGCCGCAGTATTGGATCCTTGGCTCTTCAGTCCGCAATCGGGAATTGAGTATGCGAGCAGCCTTCGCCCCGCAGTCCGCCACGTACAAGGCGTCGTGCTGGGTATGGCTTTGTTGCAACTGGCGCTTGCCCACTTGCTGGCTACTCTTGCTTTCGATCGAAAGGTCCGTCAAACGGTCGCAGCATTAACCACATTGGGGGCGACGATTTATACGGCCGGTTACGTGTTGGGGCTAACGTGGCCCGCGTGCCACTGGCTGGTTCTCCCAGGCAGCCTGCTCAACTTCAGTGGGTTCGCCTACTTACTGTGGGCGCAGCCGGCACGAGACTACGCTGTGCGGATCAATAGGATCGTGCCGATCGTTTGCATCGGCATGTTGCTAGATTTTGCCGCTGGACTACTTGAGGTTTTGCCCGACGAATTCGTGTTGGATTACTTCGGAGCCGCCGACGGCGTCCGCCTGCGGATGATGCGGCTTGCCCGCGTAGCCGCAATCGCCCTAAGCGTGTTGACTCTGCTCTATTACAACGCACCTCGCCGCATTACCACAGATCGAAATACGGTTGGTTGGGGCGGTTTCGCTTTGGCCTGTGGCGCGATCGGCATGCCAGTCATATTAGCTGCTGCATGTTTTACATCCTTGCATTGGAAGTACCTATTACCTCTTCCAGCCACGGCGATAGTTGTGGGAGTATTCTTGGCTCTAATTTCTAGCTGGCGGCGCGCTGTACCGCTGGAGTGTTGGGGCTGGGCACTGATTGCCACTTCGACTTCGGCCGGGATGCTGATGGGACTTTATGCGTTCAACGGTCCGCTCGAGACGCCTGAGATCTTAGGCCAATACAACGAGACCCCACGCCGGCTTTCATGGTTAGCGCATAGCTACTGCATTGTCCTCGGTATCTTAGCCATTTTCTTAGCGAAGGAATCGGAAGGTAAGCGGGACTCTCGCTGGCTGGGAAAAGCTGGCACGCTGCTTTTCACCGCAGGAAGCGCGGTCACGATCGGCGTTTTGGTGATCAAGATATTCGTGCCATCCTCGACATACCTTCTCTCCGTAGGACCGGCAATGGTCGTGATTGGAGCTGCGGTTTGTCTAGCGATGGCAGTCAACAATACTTAATACTTTGAGGTTCCGATGAATAGTTTGAAGAAATTCGCTCGTCGCGGCGGTGTTGTCTTGCTATGCCTTTTGATACTGCTGCTGATTGTCATGAGCGGGAATTACCTGCGTTTCTCGACCAAGCAACTACAGGTTGTGACGGCACAGAAAATATCCTGGGATAACGAGTTGCTGTATAAGAATTTCCAGGGCGCGATCAAAATACCGACTGTGTCCGAACCTCTATCAAGGTTGACTGAGAACTCTCCATTGTATCGATTTCGAGATTACTTAGCGGAGACGTTTCCCGCCCTGCATCGCCCTCCGTTTGTGTGTCGGACCGGCAGCGATTTTGGGGACGCATTGATTCCCAGCGTGTTGTTTGAATGGCCGGGGCAGAATCCCAGTTTGCCTGGAATCCTCTTGATGTCTCATTTTGATGTCGTGCCCATCGAAACGAGCACCCACTCAAAATGGACGCACGAGCCATTCAGCGGGCACATAGACGGTACATTTTTGTGGGGTCGCGGAACTCTGGACTGTAAACACGGAGTCATGGCGATCCTCGAAGCCATTGTGCGGCATGCCGCCGATGGATTCAAACCGGAACGTACGATCTATATTGCCCTAGGACATGACGAAGAACTCGGCGGCCAGGATGGCAACGCCAAAATGGCGGAATGGCTACGCAGCCACGGCCGTAAGTTGCATATGGTTCTCGACGAAGGTGGCTGCATTCTCACCGAGTTTCCCGGTCTCAACCAACCCGCTGCTTTAATCGGAGTGGCGGAAAAGGGAGTGTTGAATGTCCAACTAAGCGTTGAAGTATCGCCCACAGAGGCCGGGCATGCTTCCATGCCACCACCGCAAACGGCAATCAGCATTTTGGCTTCGGCGATTGACCGAGTGCAAGCATCTCCCTTCCCTGCTCGCATCGACGGTGGGCTGGGCGACACTCTCCGCTTTCTTGGCCCGGAAATGCCGTCTTTTATTCGGCGACTAGCGATGGCCAACCTGTGGTTGACAGAGCCCATGGTTATAAGTCAGTTGGCCGCCAAGCCCAGCAGTAATGCACTGCTGCGTACGACCGTCGCACCCACGCTGATTGCAGGCGGCGTCCAAGTCAACGTCTTGCCGCAACGAGCTACCGCCACCCTAAATCTCAGACTAATACCGGGCGACTCGATCGAAGAGGCTACGGAGCATATCCGCCAGAGTATCGACGACGCGCGCGTGGACGTTTCTGCGCTTCCCTTTGGCAAAGCGGCTTCCCCCATGTCGAGTATCGAATCGATTGCCTTTGATCAGCTACATCGCACTATTCGCGAGGTCTATCCGGATGTGGCTGTCGCACCTTTCGTCTTGGTCGGCAGCACCGACAGTGTGCACTACAGCGATTTTAACGCGGAGATCTATCGCTTTATACCAGCCCGGATCGCCGAACGTGACACGCAGCGATTCCACGGAATCGACGAACGCATCGCGTTACAAGACTATACTGATATCGTACGTTTCTTTTATCAATTAATCCGGAACCAAGCGGGCCAATGAGAACCTTTTGGAATACCTGCTCGCTGTTAGTTTGTTGTATGACGAACGCAACGCTCGTGCCGAACAAGTCGTCGAACGGCTCCGCTCGCGGAATCGCGAGTCGATTGAGGGCCGCTTCTTATACGGCGTCGTGAAGATGTTGAAACGCGACTATTCAAGAAGCCCGGTGGAAAGCGTGCAGCTTATCTTGGGAGAAGCTTTTCAATCACTGCAAAATTCAAGGTTGCTTTGATCCGCACTCGGCAAACTGTCGAGCAAGATCAGCATCGATTACCTCTTTGACGGTTCTCCAGTCGACCCCAAGTTTTCTAGCGGTTGCTCGGTAGCTACCAGACTTTGCGTACACGAGTGAAAAATATCCGCTCAGAAGCTTGTCTCGGTCAAGATTCCCCTCTTTAACTTCCTCAATGAACTTCGCCAAGTGTGACGGCTCAATCGGATGCCAAGTCTCAACTTATTTGGCCAGTGTAATCCCGTTAAATCCCGAATTGAGAGTCCGCTTGGATTAAGGAATTAGGGGAATTGGGAGGAGAACCCGGCCGCTACCCAGCCTGTAGGGCATCTTTAAGAGAACCCCGCC